>DJTQ01000159.1 GCA_002439285.1 Paenibacillaceae bacterium UBA6304 | reverse complement strand
GCCCGGGTATTCGCTTCGTACTCTTTATGCAGGGCTGCCTGTTGAAATGTCAGTATTGCCATAACCCGGACACCTGGAGCTTGACTGAAGGCAAGGAGATGACAGTAGAAGAGGTATTGGCTGAAATTGAGCCATACCTCACCTACTACCGTTCCTCAGGCGGCGGGCTGACGGTATCCGGCGGGGAAGCGACGCTGCAAGCCCCGTTTGTAACTGAATTGTTCCGGGAGGTGAAGAAGCGTTGGAACTTGCATACCACGCTGGATACGAACGGATACAATGAGGGCGACAAAATTCGCGATCTTCTCGATGTTACTGACCTGGTGCTGCTTGATCTGAAGCATATCGATAATGAGAAGCATATCAAGCTGACGGGCAAGCCGAACGACCGGATGTTGAAGATGGCGGAATGGTTGTCCGAGCATGGACGTAACATGTGGATTCGGCACGTATTTGTTCCCGGCATTCATGACGATGAGAAGGATTTGCTGGACCTGGGCCGCTTTATCGGCGGATTGAAGGGTGTAGAGAAATTCGAAATTCTTCCTTATCATCAAATGGGCGTATTCAAGTGGCAAGAGTTAGGATGGGACTATCCGTTAGATGGCGTACCATCCCCGACGGCGGAGGAAATCGAGCGTGCAAATGTCCTGATAGATGAGGGAATGCAGCAGGCAGCTACATCCATGAAATAGCGGATGATGTAAGATTCATCCTATAAAGCGGTTAAACTCGACATTAAATGTCAGGTTTGACCGCTTTGTTTTTTTGTGGGTGGATAATATTATCCCCTAAATAGAAAAATGTCCTCCTTATCAGAATTGGAGGCGCTTTCTATAATAAAGATGTAACACAAACTGATCTTGAGGAGGGTCTTAGAAATATGAAGAAAAGTTTGATGCTGCTTATGACGCTGATCTTCGTTGCGTCCGCAATGCTCGCAGGGTGCGGTAAATCCGACAATAACAATGCACCGGCAAACGAAGGACAGACTTCCACCAATAACGGGGGAAATGAGGCGAAGGTTAATGATGAGCCGTTCGAAATTACGATTCGCCATACCCAAGTAGGGGAGTCCAAGAAATTCCGTCTCGCCATGCTGGAGGATGTCGTAAAACAGACGCAAGAGGCAGTGCCTGGTTTGACGATCAAGCTCGACGCTGTTGATTCCGAAGTAAACCGGAAGGAAAAACTGAGAGGCGAAATGGCAGCAGGCAAGCCGCCGGAAGTGTTCGATGTATTCGGCAGCCCGGATGCGGCGCTCTATGCCAAAGAAGGTTTGATGTTGGATATTACTCCAATTCTGGACGAACTTGGCCTCAAAGACAAATTCACGACATTGGCCCCGTTCACTGTCGAAGATAAGATCTACGGTCTTCCAATCGGGGGATCGATCGAAGGATTTTTCTATAATAAAGAGTATTTCGAACAAAAAAGCCTGAAGGTGCCTGCGACGCTTGATGAATTGGATAAACTCGCCGAAGCGATCAAAGCCGATGGCAAAATTCCTTTCGCTCAAGCTTCCAAGGATGCTTGGATTCCGCTGATGACGACTAATAACCTGTGGTCTTACTATGCGGGACCTGAAATTACTTACGGTTTCAAAACAGGCGAAACCAAGTGGAATGATGAAAATATGATAAAAGCCGTCGCCAAACATAAGGAATGGGTTGACAAAGGCTACTATAAAAAAGGCGAACTCGGCTTTGAATATGCCGATATGAGAAACCAAGTGGTAACCGGCGAAGCCATCATGATGATGGATGGCTCATGGGCGAACTCGGTGTTCAGAGACGCTGAACAGGCCGGTGATATGGTCGGCAAAGTCGGATTCTTTAATATGCCTCCTGTCAATGCAGGCGATCCGGTCATCGTGATGCAGGATGCCAACAATGGTTATGGCTTCTCGGCAGCCGTTGCTGAAGATCCTCGCAAGCTGCAAGCGGTTAAAGAGTTCATCAAGAACATGTGGACCGACGAAATGCAGCTCCGCGGCCTGAAAGAAGACGGTGTACTTCCGGCCATGAAGATGGATTTGGAACAAATGAAAACTACGTCCGATGACCCGCTGATGCAAGATATCTTCAAGGCTGTCAGCGAAATTGGAACTTCGTTCCCTGCGTTCGACGCTCTTGTACAAGCGGAAGTAAACACGGCGCTCAGTATGGGAATTCAGCAAATTATCGGCGGTGAAATCGAGCCGGCGAAGATGCTGGAGAATATACAGGCAGCACAGGAAGCAGCAAACGCCGCAGCGCAATAATTTTAGCAAATGACGGAAGGGCGCCACCCGGCTGAAGTATGTGGGGGCGTCCTTTTTCACTAAATCAACGAAGTTCATCTTAACTAGCTACGGAGGTTTGTCATGAATAAAGCGCTTAGAAATCCTCTGATCTATCTGATATTTGTGATCCCGGCGTTCGTGTTGTTTCTTGCCTTCTTCATCTACCCGGTGTTTACGGCGGTTAATAACAGTTTTACGAGCTGGAACGGGATATCCAAAAATATCACTTATATCGGATTCGATAACTTTGTCACTGCTTTTAACGATGCCGCATTTTGGAAGTCGGTTAAAAATAATGTCTACTTTATTTTGTTTTCTTGTCTGATTCAGGTTCCGTTGATCGTCATTTTCTCTCTGTTGATTGCGAACGTCAAAAAATTCAAAGGGTTGTATAAGACCGCCGTATTTATGCCGTCGATTATGTCAACCGCCGTTATCGGGATACTGTGGGGCTTCATTTACAATCCGGATTTCGGTCTTGCCAACAAAATATTGGGCGTGTTCGGCGTTTCACCGGTATACTGGCTGTCAGACAAAGACTGGGCCATGATCTCGATCCTGATTACGAATGCCTGGCAGTGGACCGGTTTCTATATCGTTATGGTCTTGGCCGCGATTCTCGCTATTCCGAAAGAGCTTGAGGAAGCAGCGGCTATTGACGGAGCGACCGGATTCCAGCGGGCCACAAAAATCACGATCCCGCTTATCATGCCGATCATATCCGTCGTCATTATGCTGTCCATCGCCGGCGCGATGAAGGCAGCTGATATCGTACTCGTAATGACGAAGGGAGGACCGGCCGGATCGACCGACGTTATGGCCACTTACATGATCCGGTATGCCATTACAAGTTTTAGACACGGCTTCGGTAACTCCATTGCTGTCCTGATCTTTGTATTTACGATCATTATCACGGTGTTATATCAAGTGTTGATCTCCAAACGAACAGAAAGGATTGAATACTGATGAGAGCGCTCAAAAAAACGATCCCGCATATTTTCCTGATGGCTTATCTGCTCGTCATCCTGTATCCGTTCTTGTTCGTACTCTTTTCGTCCGTCAAAACGAATAACCAGGATATTGCCTCCAACCCGTTCGGTCTTCCAGGCTCCATAACGTTCGATAACTATATTAATGCCTGGGTCAATGCAAAAATTAGCACGTACTTCTTCAACAGCTTGTACATCGGTGTTCTTTCAGCATGCTTATCGATTCTCTTTGCGGCCATGCTGGCCTTTGCGGTAACCCGGATGCGCTACACCAAGATCAGTGCGGTCGTGTTCCAATTGATCCTGCTGGGGATGTTGATCCCGAACAACTCGCTGCTGCTTCCGATCTATGGAATCATGAGAAAGCTGGATATTTTGGATACGCATATGGCACTTATTTTACCTTACGTAGCGAATGCCATACCGTTCTCGGTCGTTATCCTGGCAGCATTTATGCGTTCACTTCCGGGAGAGATCGAGGAGGCAGCCGTCATTGACGGACTAAGCTCCGCCGGGTTGTTTGCCCGAATTATTATTCCTCTCACAGTGCCGGCGATCGTTACGGTGTTCATCATCAATTTCCTGGGCAACTGGAATGAGTTCCTGCTCGCCAACTACTTCCTATCCAGCGAGGAATTAAGAACGCTGCCTGTTGGGATGGTAGGTTTCAGAGACGCTTACAATACCAACTATGCACAAATGTCCGCAGGGATTATTTTTAGCGTGCTTCCGGTTATGATCATCTATGCCATCCTTCAGGAAAAAATTATAGAAGGAGTTACGGCAGGCAGTGTCAAAGGATAATAGTAGCGAGTTCAAGATCATATATTGAAGTTGGTAGAATCATTGTCCGCGCTAATCGATTCCGATATGGGAGAATACATGCAATGAATCTGCGAGTCAAACTGTTTACGGCGTTTCTGGGGCTGGTCATTATTCCGTTGTTCATATTGGGAATTATCACATTTCTGGTAACGTTCCGGTCCATTGAGACCAATTACAGTGAACAGACCGAATATTCGCTGAAGGCAATCGGCTACAGCATTAAGAATATTTTTCATGAAATGGATAACGTGACTGACAACGGAATTGCCAAGGGCGTCTTTCAGGAAGCGTTGATATCGCAGGATCCGGATTCGCAGGATTTGACGGCGGCCAATCAGCTTGAACTGAATGCCAATCAGCGGAATTTTCGTTCCTTGTTATACAACCATCCTGCGATTGATTATGCTTTCCTGTACAATGTTCACGGCTACAAGGATTCCAATGTGATCACTATTTTCAATAAGGAAAACTTTGAAACGTTGCCCTATGAACAGTTCAAGGAACACCCGCTGTATAGTGAAGTCATGACGATGAACGGGGTTCCGAAATGGATCGCGCCACATGAGTATCCGGAGCTGACCGGTTCGGATCATGCCTTCACGCAAATTCGGTTGATTAAGGATTTAAGCAGCTTTAAACGAGTGGGTATACTGGTCGTTCAGATAAAAAATTGGGAGTTTGAGAAAATATTCCAAAACTTGACGCTGGGTAGCAAAATGAAGAACACCCGTTTTTTTCTGGTGAATGACAGAGGGCAGGTTCTTTATGATTTTCATTCTGAGTTAAACGGTCAGACTTTGGAGCCTTCGATTCAAAAAAAAATGGCGATGACGAAGGACTCGCTCAGTTTCAAAGGAAAATTCAACGGGGAAGAGAGTGTCATTTCAGTTCATAGCTTGAAGGAATACCCTTGGAAGCTGGTATCGGTTACTTCCTGGCGTTATTTGTCCCAAGAACTAACGACTTTTGCCAAATGGTTTGTGGCGATCATTCTGGTGTGCGTGCTAACGGCGATGCTCTTTAACGTATTGTTCATGAACCGGATTACCGGGACGATCGGGGTCATTGTCCGCTTCATGAGAAAAGTGGAAGACGGGGATCTGAATGCGCGGGTAGACGAAAAGGGCGATGATGAATTGCTCTTGCTACAACAAGGATTTAATAACCAAATGGATAAAATCAATGAATTGTTTAATCAGGTCAAAAGAGAGCAGCATCAAAAGGCGAACGCTGAGCTTCGAGTATTGCAGGCGCAGATTAAACCTCACTTTTTATTTAATACGCTGGAATCAATCAACGTATTGGCCGTGCAAAATGAGGGCCGGAAAGTAAGCGAGATGGTACTGAGGCTCGCCAGTATTCTGAGAATCAGTATTCAGGATAAGGAAGAAATCTCGCTGGGTCTGGAAATTGAGCACCTCCGCAGTTATTTGGAGATCCAGAAATTCAGGTTCGACGAATTGTTTGAATATGAAGTTGATCTTCCGGCGGAGATGATGCATTGCATGCTGTTGAAGCTAACGCTCCAACCGCTTGTAGAGAACAGCATCCAGCATGGATTTGAAGGCATTGGGTACAAAGGAATCATCAAGATAACAGGATTTCTTGAAGAAGATCGGATCTTGCTACGGGTGGAGGATAACGGCATCGGGATATCGAACCAACAGCTATCATCCATACAATATGCGGATCCCGATCTGGACGAACACGTTGCCAGGTCTTATCCAAGTCATGAGCGACGGGGACTTGGACTCAGAAGTGTTTACGATCGACTGAGGTTCCAATACGGTAGTAAATACGGACTATTCATTTGTTCGCAACCTGGGCAAGGTACGGTGATTCAGTGTGTAATTCCAAAATATGAATTGGGTGATAAAATATGAAGCTGAAGGCATTGCTGGTAGACGACGAGATTCATATTTTAAACAATTTATCCAAGGTACTTCCCTGGGAAGCGATGGGGTTCGAGATTGTCGGGTTGTCCAAGAATGGCGTGGAGGCTCTGGAGGTAGCAATTCGACAACGTCCTGATTTGATATTATGCGATATCCGTATGCCGGTCATGGATGGAATGACGCTAATTCAGAAGCTGCGCGAACATGGGCTGGAGAGTGAAATTTTGCTCCTCACCGGTTATCAGGAATTTGAGTACGCACGGACCGGAATCCGATACGGGGTCAAGGACTATATTTGCAAACCCATTAATTATTACGAACTGGAAGAGGTTGTGCGGAAAATCGCAGATGAAGTTAGGGACAACCGGAAGAGACAAAGCAAAGAGCAGCATTTATATCGTGTGGCCTCTTTAGCCAACGAGAACTATTTGCTTCACTCTTTATTGGGACAGGAGAGGGAGGAAGAAGGCGTATTGTGGGATAAAGAGGAATCCGGCGAGTGGAAGTTCCGCGGGGTTATGCTTCTGGACTTGGAGGGTTACGCCCACCGGTCGATATCCTGGACGCTGCATGAACGGAAAGCTTGGAACCAGCATATCAAAAACATGCTGAAGGATATGTTTAAACCGATAATTAGGGAATACACGGTTTTGCAGGTAAGAGAAGGGGAATGGTGTCTCATTTTTCATTCTCTGGAGGAAGAGGGAGAACGAATTACAAAAGAACAGCTACAGGCGGGTTACGATCAACTTCAAGGCATCGTCAGTGTAAAGGATGGCATCATGGTCAGGATGTGTTTGGAGCGAAACGCGATCGGAGTGGCAGAGCTCTCTTCTGTATACCAGCGCATGCAGCAAATGCTTATTTTAAGCCATCCTCAAGAGTGGTTCTTGGATGCAGACCGGATCTTTGCTAATTCTTTTGAAGCCCACGCAAATTCAGAAGGTACTCAGTGGCGGTTTATCGAACAAATAGGTAACGGCCTCAGAAATGGAAGTCATGAAATGCTGGTACAGGTCGTAACGGAACTGAAGTACTATGTGGGCCATTTGGCGGAGAACCGGGCGGCGGAGAAATTGCTGCATTACCTTCTGATCCACCTGCTCCGCGAGATGCGCGAACTGCAAATGCTCACGGGGGATCAGGAGAAGGAGGTATGGCTTAAACTTCAAGAATTACTTAGTTTAAAGGACTTGATGTCCCTTGTCGTTTCGCTGCTGGACCGGTCCAGGGAATCGCTCTCGACCAAGAAAACTGCCGAGACACTGATGATATCCGCGCAAAATTATATCCAACACCATTTGGGCAACGATTTTGGAATAGAGGATATTGCGGATTATCTCGGAATCAGTTGCAGTTATTTCTGTTTACTTTTTAAGAATCACTTTGGCGAGACGTTTGTCGAATATTTGACTAAACAACGCGTGGAGATGGCTAAGTGCCTGCTAAGCGGCAGCGATAGGTCGGTTACTCATATCGGTTCCGTCGTCGGCTATCAGGAGCGACGTTATTTCACTAAGGTGTTTCAGAAGTACACGGGGATGACTCCTTCAGAATTTCGAATGAAAGAATCGCCAATATCATGAGTAAAGAAGGTGGCAGTATGGAAAAGTCATTGTCTAAATTAAGTTTGGAAGAGAAGATCGGTCAGCTGTTTATCTGCGGTTTTGACGGGTTCGAGGCTGATGAACAGATCAAAACGTTGACGAAGGATTATCATATCGGAGGAACGGTTTACTTCCGGCGTAATGTGGAATCGGTGCAGCAGCTTGCCGCTTTGTCCGCTAGTTTGCAGGCGCTTCCACGCAGCCATCCCGAGCTGCCGCTGTTTATTTCAATCGACCAGGAGGGCGGTATGGTTGCCCGCCTGGATCATGAGGGAATGAGCCGGATCCCGGGAAATATGACCCTTGGTGCCGCAGGAGATGTCGGGCTGACGGAAGCAGCGGCAGTATTGGCTGCTAAAGAGATGCTCGCGCTCGGGATTAATTTTAATTTCGCTCCTTGCATCGATGTCAACAATAATCCTTCTAATCCGGTCATCGGGGTAAGATCTTTCGGGGAAGATCCCCTGAAGGTAGCAGAGCACGGAAATGCAGCGATCCGGGGGTATCAGCAGACTGGAGTTATTGCGACCGCCAAGCATTTTCCGGGGCATGGAGACACGGCCGTGGATTCCCATCGGGGACTGGCGGTGGTCCCGCATGACAAAGAGCGGCTGAGCCAAATCGAGTTGCTGCCGTTTCGCGAAGCGATTAACGCCGGCGTGGATGCAATAATGACGGCGCATGTGATATTCCCGGCATTCGAGCCGGAAGAAATCCCGGCGACACTGTCCCGGCGGGTTCTTACCGACCTGTTGAGAGGAGAACTTGGCTATGAAGGTGTCATCGTGACGGACTGCCTGGAGATGCACGCTATCTCCAAGTCCTGTGGAATTCCTGAGGGGGCGGTACAGGCGATCGAAGCCGGCGCTGATATCGTGCTGGTAAGCCACACGCTTACGGATCAGATTGCAGCGATCCAAGCGGTACACGAGGCTGTTCTGAGCGGACGTCTCAGCGAGCAGAGGATCGACCAGTCCGTGGAGCGGGTGCTGGCATTAAAAGCGAAGCGCATGGCTGAATTTACGAGTTCATATGGAGGTGATCCGGCATCGGTTCCTGTTCCATTGACTCCGCCTGAGGAAAGCGGGGCACTGCTTACCCGGATCGCTGAAAGAAGCGTTACCCTCGTTAAAGATGAAGGGAACCTTCCGCTTAGCTGCAACGAACCAGTTCTAGTCATTTGGCCGGAACTTCGTCACCGCACGGAAGTGGATGAACCTGCGGTGCATCAATATACGTTGGGGGACGCTCTGCGTTTATACGTGGAAAGAGTCGTTCAATCCGTCATTGGAACGCACCCTACAGATGAAGAAATCCTTGCAGTCTTGAATCAAAGCGCAGATTATGAACAGATCGTTGTTGTTACTTATACGGCGGAAGGGGCAATTCCGGAGGGGCAATCCCGTTTAATCGAGGCATTGAACCAGGCCCATGGTACTAATATTATCGCGGTCTCGACACGGAATCCGTATGATATCCTGGCTTTTCCAGATACAGGGACCTATCTTTGCCTGTATGAGAACCGCTCTTTCTCTTTGGATGCGCTGGCTAAAGTATTGACCGGTAAACTCACTCCTGGCGGGAAGCTTCCAGTCGGTCTGAACGAACGATATCCGGTAGGGTACAGGATGTCTTAATTTGGAGCATTTATAAACAATCGATGACCGGTATCTCCTTCGTTTTGACGAAGGAATGCCGGTTTTTTTCAGTTTTGGGTTAGTATATTATCATAAAAAAGCTCTTAATCTATCCAAAGAAGTTATTTTACATTGCTATGATATTAGGAGCAACTTTTCCCGAATTCACGCGTTTAATAGTATGTGCAATTAATGAGAGAGTTAAAAATGGGAGTAGAGAAGGAGTCTAGCATGAATTTCAAACGATTGGTTATTACGACGATTTTAGCGGCATCGCAAGTAGCGATGGTGCTTCCGGCAAGTGCGGAGGAGATAGTCCAAACAAATCCATCTACCGAGGCGAACGTTTCCGGGCAACCGGTAAATAATTCGGGTAACGGAACCTTGAACCAGGACGGAACAACAGGCGAAACGACGAATCCGGAACAGGGCCAAGTCGAAGGTCAAGTTGAAGGTCAAGTCGAAGGTCAAGTCGAAGGTCAAGTTACAGAGGATACTACCGGCAATACCGTTCCGGAAGGTCAGCAAGAAGGAACGGAGACGGGAGGCCCGGGAACCGAAGGGAACACGACAACAACCACACCTGTAGTGGGAAGTACGTCAACCGACACGGGTAACGGACAACTCATTCTGATGATGAACAGCAAAAAGATGTATCAAAACGGCAAAGAATACCTCGCCGGTTATCCGATGGAGGTTAAAAAGGGAGTTTCTTACGTCTCGATTCGCGCGATCGTAGAACGCGCCGGACTTCAAATTTCATACGATAACAAAACGAAAGAAACGATTATTCAACGCGGAACCGATGAACTCCGGTTTAAAATGAATACGTCTAGCTACAAGGTGAACGGAGTTACGACCAAAATGAGCGGAACTTCTTATTCCGTCAAGAATAACTTCATGGTTCCGTTGACGGCAATTACAAAAGCTCTAAACATGCCTTACGAATGGGATCAAAAAGGCAAACGCGTCATTGTGAGCATCTCGACGAACCCGATCGCTTCTTTTTCGATTGGAAACAAAGAAGTAATCTCCGGGGAAACCCAAGTTCAGTATATATCGAATGCGTATTCTCCATCCGGATTGCCGATCGTGAATGAGGAGTGGATCGGTCGCGAAGAGATGTTCATGACACCTGGCCAGTACACTGTAACTTACCGGGTACAGGACTCTAACGGCCAGTGGAGCGATCCGTTCTCGCTGACCATAAACGTGGTTAAGCCGCATACACCTCCGGTGGCTAACTTCACTACGGATAAAGACACCTACAAAATGGGTGAACTTATTACTTATAACGATCTCAGTACGGATGAAGTAGGCATCAAGAACCGCGATTGGGAGAACAAGGAACTGGCATTCTTTACACCGGGTCCTGTATCCATCAAATTGACTGTAACCAACGAATTCGGATTGACTTCTTCGATTGAGAAGATGATTACGATTACGAATGAAACGTTATACACGCGCGATGATTTCAACAAAATATTTACGCCAGTCGGAGACAAATATGTGTTCGATGGCACTCAGGTTCCTACATGGGACAAAGTAAATTATACGTTTACTTCCGATTCGACGACGCTGATCCGCAGCAACAGTCCGGAAACCGTGTATTCCGAAGGGGCTTTGTATCGTGAATCCGCGATCGGGGATACTCGTTTTATGATCCACCATGCGAACGCAACCGGCAAAAGTGTGAAAATGTATGTGATTGCAACCAACAAGAATACAACGGAAACGGCTCGTTTAACCCAGACTAATTTTGGCTTTGCCGGACCTAACCAGTATGCGACAGGTGTAGGTAAGGCATCGGTGCAGCGTTATTATGAATCCATGCAGACCGGGAACAAATACAAGGATATGTGGATTGCCCCGGGCGAGAGCAAAATTATTCTTAACGAACTTAGCGCAACGGCCATGAAGCAGGGAGAAGTAATTTCCCTGTTTGCGGATTTGTACAGCGATCATACGCTTCAATATGATGTTATTATGCTTGACTCAAGCAAGGATCCGTTCACGTATCTCCCATATCTGAGCGTGCTTCCATCGGATATTCACAACCGGGGGACATATGCCGAAGCGACACGGCATATCGAATATAGCGAACTGCTCGGAACCAAGCCGGTTCGCCTCCTGATTGGGGACAATTCAAGCGATCCGTTCCTGGTTGGGGCGGATGCGGGAAATCATGGAGAGTACAAATTAAATGCAGGTAACTTTGGCGTGGTATATACCATCAAGCTGTATCGGGTAGCCCCGAACACCTTGGTTACGTTTAATCCTCGCGGTGGATTCTATACCGGTCATATTATGGTCAACGGAAACATTGTTCCGGTTGCTTCGAGCAGCGGACTGAGTGCCCCGAATGAGACAAGCGTGCTGTTCCGTACCGGGGACCGGGAACAGACGGTAGAGTTCCTGTTCACTGCGGCACCAGGCAGCAACCTGTCCGTTAACCTGCTGTTCCAACCGCTGCCGGAAGTTAAACAGCCATAAGCATAATTTAATTAGTGTTCAAAAAGTCCGGGGCCTTTGGCCCCGGGCTTTTTTTAGGAAGTTGACCAAACGCATGCGGTATAGTTTTCTTCTTTGAGACCACTCTCTGTTTCATTGACGGTGAGGTAGTTTTGCGGCATTATTAAAGAGATGCATGTAGGTTTAGGACGGGAGGAATGTCGCATGCTTTCAACAGAGCAAATTATTGCCGTGATGTCCGCCCAGGGGTTGCGGATTACCGACCAGCGTAGAAGTTTGGCCAAGCTGTTTGCCGAGCGGGACGGTTATTTAACGCCTAAGGACGTATATGAATATATGTGCAAACAATATAGCGGGCTCAGTTTTGATACGGTATACCGGAATCTGAGAGTCATGGAGGAGCTTGGAGCTATAGAGCAGATTGTATTTGAAGACGGTCTTAAGTTCCGGGCAAGCTGCAGCAGCGAAGGCCATCATCATCATCATTTGATCTGTTTGCAGTGCCAAAAGACATACCCGATTCACTTTTGCCCGATGCCGCTAACGGATGCACCGGATGAATTTCAAGTGGTGAAGCATAAATTTGAAGTTTTCGGCTATTGCAAGGATTGCAGGAAGGACGGGGCAGCGGAGCAAGAGAAAACCGTCCAGCAGAGCGGAGGCAAGTAAGATGGGTCTTGCACGCAAGACATTCCAGGGGCCAATTCGCTTCTATCGCAAATTCATTTCACCTCTAAAACCACCGACCTGCCGATTTTATCCGACTTGCTCAGCCTATGCACTCGAGGCGATTGAGGTTCACGGACCACTGAAAGGCTCCTGGCTGGCTGCGGTCAGAATCGCCAAATGCCATCCTTTTCACCCCGGAGGGCTGGATCCAGTACCGCCAAAACGTTCGAAGGGCGTAACGGTGTTGGACACTGCCGATCAGGGACGAGACAAGAACTTGGATAAAGATCGGGAGTAGGTCCCTTCGACCTCGTTCCTATTCAAGAACGGTGTGTAGCGACCGGAGTTTATTATAAGATTCCGATGAAACAGTCCCAACCGAGCGGTCGAAGTCTTTGACGGCTTGACAGAGATATTGTCTTTTCTTAATATTAGATCATGTAATGCAAATGCATATATTTCATTCGATGAACGGATAAGTACAGGATATCAGGTCCAGCAACAGAGAGCCGGGGGAGCTGCAAACCGGTCTGGAACGGTCTTGGAAGATGGTCCGGGAGAATCTGCTTTCAAGTTGTTCTTGTTCCTTACGAACAAGCGCGATAAGGGAGCGGCGCGGCATCCGGCGTTAAAGGAGGGTCAATCATTGACCGGCTGAGCCCGTTCGCCCTAAGGCGGCGGGGAATTTGGGTGGTAACACGTGAGAACTCTCTCGTCCCATGAATGGGGCGGGAGTTTTTTGTTTCTAAAAAAGGAGATGAAGATGATGTCAGACAAGAAGACATTTTACATCACAACCCCGATTTATTATCCCAGCGACAAGCTGCATATCGGGCACGCCTATACTACGGTTGCAGGGGATGCCATCGCGCGTTACAAACGGCTGCGGGGATATGATGTCCGCTACCTGACAGGGACGGATGAGCATGGCCAGAAGATTGAGCGGAAAGCCGCCGAGGCCGGGAAAACGCCGCAGAAGTTTGTGGATGATATTGTGGCAGGCATCAAAGATCTTTGGAAAAAGCTTGATATTTCCAATGATGATTTTATCCGCACCACTGAACCGCGGCATAAGGTAGTAGTTGAGGGGATTTTCGACCGGTTGCTTAAGAAGGGCGATATCTACAAGGGCGAATACGAAGGCTGGTATTGTACCCCTTGCGAATCCTTCTTTACGGAGCGTCAACTTATCGACGGCAACTGTCCCGATTGCGGACGCCCGGTTGAACTGGTGAAAGAGGAAAGCTATTTCTTCCGGATGAGCAACTATGTAGACCGTTTGCTGAAGTACTATGAAGAGAATCCGGATTTTATCCAGCCGGAATCGCGCAAAAATGAAATGATCAACAATTTCATCAAGCCGGGTCTTGAAGATTTAGCTGTTTCGCGGACAACGTTCGACTGGGGCGTAAAGGTCAAGGGGGATCCGAAACATGTTGTGTACGTTTGGATCGATGCTTTGTCCAATTATATTACGGCGCTGGGATACGGAACGGATCATGACGAAATGTTCAACCGTTACTGGCCTGCCGACGTGCATTTGGTCGGAAAAGAAATCGTTCGTTTCCATACGATATACTGGCCGATCATGCTGATGGCATTGGACCTGCCGCTGCCCAAAAAGGTGTTCGGCCACGGCTGGCTACTAATGAAGGGCGGGAAAATGTCCAAATCCAAGGGGAATGTCATGGATCCGTCTGTGTTGATCGACCGGTACGGCCTGGATTCCACCCGGTATTATTTGCTGCGCGAGGTTCCGTTCGGAGCGGACGGATCGTTCACTCCGGAGAGCTTCGTACAGCGGGTGAATTCCGATCTCGCGAACGATCTGGGGAATTTGCTCAACCGGACTGTGGCTATGGTCGGCAAATATTTTGACGGCGAGGTTCCGGCTTACCGGCCTAACGTAACGCCGTTTGATGCCGAGCTCTCCAAGCTCTCGCAAGAGACGGTAGCCAAGGTTGAGGAAGTGATGGAGAACCTGGAGTTCTCCGTAGCCCTTTCCGCCATCGGCGCGTTTATCGGCCGAACCAATAAATATATTGATGAAACCCAGCCTTGGGCACTGGCGAAGGATGAGGCAAAGAAAGAGGAATTGGCGTCAGTAATGGCCCATCTTGTGGAGTCGTTGCGGATTGCCTCAATTTTGCTGCAGCCGTTCTTGACTCAAGCGCCGGCCAAAATTTGGGCCCAGTTGGGTATCGATCCCGGCGAGTTGACGAGCTGGGAGAGCGCCAAGACGTTCGGCCTGGTTCCGGCCGGAACCAAGGTAGGCAAGGGCGAGCCGATCTTCCCTCGGCTCGATGCGGAGCTTGAAATCGAGTTCATCGCGAACTCGATGTCCGGTGGCGCCGCGGCTTCGGCCGCGCCGGAAGCCTCTACAGCGCCGGAGCCTGCTGCGGCAGGCGAGACAGCAGGGGCTGAGGTTGCCGCCAAGCCGGAGGCGAAGGCCGAAATCGGGATCGACGATTTCGCCAAGGTCGAGCTGCGCGTGGCCGAGGTGCTGGCGTGTGAGCCGGTACCGAAAGCCGACAAGCTGCTTAAGCTGCAGTTGGATCTTGGCTACGAGCAACGCCAAGTGGTGTCGGGCATCGCGAAGTTTTACAAACCGGAGGAACTGGTCGGACGCAAAGTTATTTGCGTGACCAATTTGAAACCGGTGAAGCTGCGCGGGGAACTATCCCAAGGGATGATACTTGCCGCATCGCAGGGGGATCAATTAACGCTGGCTACCGTACCGGCCTCCATGCCGAACGGTGCGATCGTAAAATAATGTGAAATGCCGCCGCTAAGGGACTTTTCCCTTGGCGGTTTTTTATTGTGCGAGCCTAAACATAAGGCCCATGAAAGTTTTGCCCATAGCTTTCCAATACTATAAAGAGAGAAAAGATGGTTGACACCTGAATTAATATGCCTCTATAATCATATTTGTAATTATTACGATTAAGAAGGAGTGAGCGTGATGGCTTTATACATAAAGAGAGGCTTGAAGCTGATTTTGCCATTAGCCGCGGCATTGGTGGTGCTTGCGGGCTGCGGGAAAAGCGCGGGCGGCGAAATCGTGGAAGGCAAGGTAAACGTCGTAACCAGCTTTTATCCAATATATGAATTTGCCACAGCGATCGGGGGAGAGGATGCCAATGTCATCAACCTGCTGCCAGTGGGAGTAGAGCCGCATGATTGGACGCCGCGCAGCCAGGAAATTCTCAACACTTCCAAAGCTGAGCTGTTTTTGTATAACGGTGCCGGACTGGAAGGTTGGGCGCCGAACTTCCTGAAGGGGATGGGCAAAGATGCCGTCGTGAAACCCGTAGAGGTCAGCCAAGGAATTGAATTGATCCATGCGGACGGGGACGACGGGCATGACCATGGGGATGAAGGAGAAGAAGGAGGAGGGAGTAACCATTCTTCGGAAGCTGCTGAAACCCCGGATCATCACATCGATCCACATACCTGGGTCAGTCCGAAATCCGCCAAAATTATCGCTGAGAATATTAAGAACAGCTATATTGATGTAGATCCGGATCACAAGGAAAACTATGAAGCCCGCTATGCGGAGCTAAGTCAAAAGCTTAATGCTCTGGATGCCAAATTTACCGAGCAAATCGCGAAAATGAATAAGAAGGAAATCGTAGTTTCCCATCAGGCGTTCGGTTATTTGTGCCGGGATTACGGGCTTACGCAGCACGCCATTATGGGATTGTCGCCTGATGCCGAACCCAGAGCGCAGGACCTGGTAGCCCTATCCAAAAAGGTGAAGGAAGAAGGCATTAAATATATCTTTTTCGAAGAGCTGGTCTCCGATAAGCTGGCTAAAACTTTAGCGGGAGAAGCCGGAGTAGAGACGCTGGTACTGAATCCGGTGGAAGGGTTGACTAAAGAACAACAGCAGGCGGGAGACAATTATTTCACACTCATGGAGAAAAATTTGCAAAATCTGATTCTCGCTCTACAATAAAGAGAGGAATTTTAAGAACCGGAAGGACGAGGACTAATGAATTCAGAGACTGCCGCTCCGGCGGCATACTGCCATGATAATATCATCGAGCTGGACGGGGTTTCGTTCGCCTACAAAGATCAGCAGGTCATTTCCAATCTGGATCTGTTGATCAAAGAACGCGATTTTATGGGTGTCATCGGCTCGAATGGAGCCGGCAAAACGACGCTGCTCAAGATGATGGTCGGCCTGCTCCGCCCCACGAAGGGGGAAATCCGGTTGTTCGGTGAACCTATCCGGAGATTCCAGGACTGGGACCGGATCGGTTATGTGCCTCAGAAAAATGCATTCAATCCGCTGTTTCCGGCTACCGTCCGGGAAGTGGTTATGTCAGGCCTTTACAGCAATAAGAAGTTGTTCAAGCGGGTCGGCAAAGCCGACCAACAGAAGTGCGAAGAAGCGCTGGAGGTTATGCGTATTGTCGATATCGCCGGTAAACGGATCGGTCAGCTGTCGGGTGGCCAGCAGCAGCGGGTATTTTTGGCCCGGGCGCTGATTAATCAGCCGGATCTGTTGATCCTTGACGAGCCGACTGTAGGTATC
>DJTQ01000157.1 GCA_002439285.1 Paenibacillaceae bacterium UBA6304 | reverse complement strand
AGCCCATTAGTTAGTGCTTCAAGCGCAGCGACCTGTCCCATAACCGGGGCACACATGACGGTATATTGGTGGATCTTCAACATGGCATAGATTAAATCGGGATGACCACAAGCATATCCCATCCGCCAGCCTGTCATTGCAAACGCTTTGGAAAAGCCGTTAACCAGAATGGTCCGATCCCGCATTCCGGGAATGGAGGCAAAACTAACGTGTTTTTCCCCGTAAGTCAATTCTGAATAGATCTCATCGGAAATGACAATCAAGTCATGCTCTTCCACAATTTTTGCAATCGGCAGCCAATCCTCGTAGCTCATAATGCCGCCGGTCGGGTTACTCGGATAATTTAGGATCAACACTTTGGATTTCGGAGTAATCGCCGCTTTGAGTTGCTCGGGCTTCAGTTTGAAATTGTCTTTAGCAAATGTTCCAATTTCGACCGTTACCCCTCCGCCAACCTCTGTGATCGGCGAATACGAAATATAGCACGGCGCCGGCACCAGAATTTCGTCGCCAGGAACGATCAATGCCCGCAGAGCCAAGTCGATAGCCTCGCTCGCTCCCACCGTCACAAGGATTTCATCCTTCGGATCATATTTCACGTCATAACTGTTATACAAGTATTCCGCAATCGCTTCACGCAGTTCGGGTGTTCCTGCATTACTTGTGTAACTAGTAAAGCCCCGCTCCAGAGAATAAACGCATGCTTCACGGACATGCCATGGGGTAATAAAGTCCGGCTCCCCTACTCCCAGCGTAATAATATCCTTGTTTCCGCTGGCAAGATCAAAAAAGCGGCGAATCCCTGAAGGTTTAATATCCCTAACTCGTGGTGCCAAGTATGACGTCATTGAATTATCTTGCTGATCTGCCTGTCCTTGTGATTTTACGTTCATAATATTACTTCCTTTACGGAGAAATCATCAGGCGGCGATCCTCTTCGGGATCTTCGAAAATGATGCCGTCTTGTTTATATTTTTTAAGAATAAAGTGCGTTTTCGTCGAGAGTACGGATTCCAGCGGAGACAGCTTGTCGGAGACGAAGCTGGCCACTTCTTTCAAATTGCGCCCTTCCACTTCCACCAGCAAATCATAAGCTCCGGACATTAGATAGACGGACATAACCTGAGGAAACAAGTAAATCCGTTCCGCAATGGCTTCGAAGCCCCGGCCTCGTTCGGGCGTGATTTGCACTTCGATCAGTGCCGTCACTTTCTCGTCATCCAATTTGCTCGAATTGATCACGGTCGCATATTTCACAATGACATGATCTTCTTCCAGTTCGGCGATCGCAGTCGCGACTTCTTCCGAAGACACGCCAAGCAAGGTTGCCAGCAACTTCGGATCCCGGCGGGCGTCCTCTTTCAGGAGATCCAGCACTTTCAGCTTCAGTTCGCTCAATTGTTTCATGCTTCACCCTCCAGCGCTGTTCCGGCGGCGTCTTAAGGTTTATGCCTCCGGAATCTAAATTTAATACTTATATTACATGAAATTAGGCCTCCTGCAAAGAAAAACGTCCGCTCCATGGAAGATTCCAGGGTGGCGGACGTTTTGGGCTACTGTCCTGCGATCTTTACAAAATACTTAAGTGTAATATGGATTTTGAACATTGGTTTGATGGTAAGGCACATTGGCAGGATGAAGATACGGATTCGACTGGAAGGCATGCTGCTGCACAAACTGATGTACTTTTTGATGCGTTTTTTCCGCTTCCTTAATCTTCTGATCGATCTCTTGGCGGGTCGCTCCTGCCGGTGCCGAATACACCTGATGCCGCTCCAGCAGTGTGTAAAGATCTCCTTGTAAACGCAGAGTACTGTCCGTCAATTCGGCAAACATCCGTCTGATCGACGGGCATGAAGATTCTGTCGTAGCCGTCGTATACTCTCTTACCGTTCGCCGAAGGTCGGCAAGAATTATTTTTAACAAGTCATCTTGGGGCAATTGTCCTGCGCTGGTTTGTGGGTTCACGATGATTTCCTCCTATGGTTTTGTTGGAAGTCTGGTTTACTGAGCTTGGGTTGGAGCAAGGGGCTGATGCTGTTTCAGCGCATTAATCAGCGTATGCATATGGTGCTCGTGAACCCGCATATGCTCCGAAATCGCCTGCTCGATTTGCGCATTGTTCGCAACGGCGGAAGCAGCCGCGCACATTTTGATCAGCATGTCCTCATTAGCCACCGAATCCGCAATGTAATTAACTTCTTTACCGGATAGCGGCTGCATTTGCGTATAGTTCATCTCGTTTCCTCCTGATAGATAGTTGCATTCGGGCATATTATGTCCTGCTGTAAAATTTTTATCAGAAGTCGATGATTATACTTATGGCGTCTCGGTGAATATTGGATTAGAGAATAAATTTACTATGCTACACCACGGGAGGATAGGCAATGAAACTACATACGGGTGAACCCGCTTGGCGTAAAACCCTTGACCCGATTCCCGGCTATCCTGCTTTAACGAGCGACACCTCTTGTGACTGTCTCATCATCGGAGGCGGCATCAGCGGGGCTCTTTGCGCTTATCTTTTGGCCGATCAGGGCATGAAGACTGTGTTGGTGGATAAAAATGAAGTCGGCTCAGGCAGCACGCTAGCGAATACGGGCATCCTTCAATATGCCAATGATAAAACCTTGACCTCATTCATTCACACTTTTGGAGAAGAAACAGCGGTTCATTTTTATCGGCTCTGTAAGGATTCCCTTAATCATTTGAAGGAGTTGGGCCGGAAGCTGCATCCGGATCTGTCGCCAAAGGAAAGAAGCAGCCTCTATATGGCAAGCAGCGATGAGGATGTATCCCTGTTGCGGGAAGAATATGAAAATTTGAGGAAATACGGATTTCAGGTGGATTGGTGGAACGAAGAAGACTTCTCCGGCCGATTTCCGTTCCGCAAGCCGGGCGCCATCTACACGCAAGGTGATGCCGAGATCAATCCGTTCGCATTCGTTCACGGCCTTCTTGAACAAGCGGCATCCAAAGGACTGCAGATTTTCGAGCATACTCCCATTACCGGTTGGACATTCCAAAGCGATGGAGTCATGTGCCGTTCTGGACAACTGATAGTCAAAGCCAAACATGTCATTTTGACCACAGGCTACGAAACCCAATTTTTGAAACGAGAGCCCGGAGCTTATTTAACGAGCACCTACGCCGTCGCGACAGAACCGGCTGCTCATTTCAAGGATTGGCATGAACGCTGTCTGATCTGGGAAACCGCCCGGCCCTACCTTTATATGAGGACAACCCCCGACGGCCGGATTATGGCAGGCGGGCTTGACGAACCGCTATCCGGAAGCTTTTTGCAGGAAGGACGCGAAATTCACAAGGGACAAGAGCTTCTAGGCTTGATTCACGAAATGTTTCCGGAAAAGGCCGGCCTGCAAGCCGCCTATTCCTGGGGAGCCGTTTTCGGAGAAACCCGGGACGGATTGCCTTACATCGGAACTCATCCGAATTATCCCCATTGCTTCTTTCTTGAAGGTTACGGCGGAAACGGAACCGTATGCAGCATGCTTGCCGCTGAGATGATTACAGATGTGCTTTCCGGCAAACCACGAACCGATATGGAACTGTTTGCGCTGACCAGAAGCACTAAACCCGTTCCTTAACGGGTAGAACGAAGGCCCCGTATTTTTTCCGTAACCATTCTTTCGAATCAAACATGCCGGTCAAGCCGCATCGGCCGGCGTCTTAATCAATTTGCGAATGAGTACCCAACTTAGCAAAGGAGACGCCCCGAGCCCCAGCATAAGCCAGATCACCGTCTCCATATGAGGCGACCATGAGAACACGAGAATGAACAGAAGCGTGCCCAGCAGTCGTCCGATCATGATGCTCAGTTCGCGGAGCACGATTAATTCCACTCGTTTTTCTACGGTATCCTCCGATTTGCCGATGAGATCGAACACCGAAGAGATGATCGGAAGTAAATACAGCGGCATGAATAGAGAGGTGCCGACACCGAATAGCATCAGCGTAATATAGTTCACATCCCAGAGAAGAGGACCAATGACCCCCGTGATCAATACCGCTCCAACCAGCATCCCGACATACCTGAACCGGATATGGAGCCACTTTCCTACTACCCAGAAGCTGACAAGCGAGACAAACGAGGTAACAAAAGAAAACTGGCCCACCTTCCTCTCTGCCGAGGTACTAATGAACACGAGCAACGTGACCAGAAATGAGAAAACGCCCTCTCGCAGCCCATGGGCCGCCGAGGCGGGGACAGCCTGCCGCCAAGGACTATTTGGGCCAAACTGGCGAAAAGGCTCCATCCATCGATAGGGACCGCCACGTTTTCTTTTTTTCAACCAAAAGCTGAGCAGAATGGCGCTGCCATAAACGATAAGCGAGGCCGTAAATATGATGCGGTAACCGAGGTTTCCTTTCATCACGGAAATAATCCAGCCGGATGCCCATGGACCAAGAATGCCGATCACCGAGCCTAAAATCCCAATCCAGCCATTGAACAAATCGCGCGTGTCAATATCCGTTACTTCAAAATAAACGACATTGAAGGCAAGCCAAAATAGCCCCGAGCCGATGCCGAACAAAAAACCGAGCGGCCAGATGAAATCGACGGTATGCGGTCCTGCCCACAACACCAGCAGATAGAACAGCCCCGAGACGACAATGCCCAGCCGGAGGGAGATCATTTTATCCCGCTCCTTCACCCATTTCCCTGCAATCCAGAACGTAAGTCCGAGCGCAAGCTGCTGACTGAACGTAAACCATCCGATCATCGCAAAATCCTGTTTGACCTTCCAAAGATAGACGTTCAGGAAAGTTCCCGATAACGCCCCGGCCAAAACGAATAACCCGTTGACGGCTAACAACAGCCTGGATTGGCCGTTAAGAGAACTACTCATGCATTTTGCTCCTCCAGCGATTCAGTGTACCTGTAAGATACCCAATCTGCAGGGAAGCATGACATGATTCCACAAACCGTCACGATACATCGGCTCCAAATCCTCCGTAAAATTGAAAAGAAGACCTCCCACCGGCCATTATCCATGACCGGGGAAGGCCCCTAGTTTACAAAATTAATCTTCACTTACCGTACGGATCAATGCGTTCCGGTCATCCTCCGACAAGAAGGAACCCACATGGAAGCAAGCGGTGCAGACATAAACGTTCAGCTTAGCTGCCGGTTTCAACAGCGGTTCCTTTACGCTTTCAGGAACGGCAGGACTATAATCCGCCCCGAGCGTTTGGGTTCCCGCAAACATCATATATTCCCGGCAATGCGGGCACTCGGGAACTTCTTCCTGTCCGTCCAGAATCTTTTCGACGCCGGATTCGTAAGCGAGCAGGTCTCCCCCGTCCGACGCAAAAGCTTCCACCCTCCGGATCGCATTTAGATGGCCTTCGTCATCTTCTTCCCAAAAACCAAGACCCTCTTCCGCTTCGGATTCATCTTCATCCTCCAGCTCATCTTCCTCGCCTAGAGAAACATTCAAGGTGCGATATCCTTTGAGTTCGTTATGGCAATAAGGGCATTCCTCTTCGGGCCCCAATTCTTCATCCCATACAATTTCCGTTTGACACCAAGGGCAGATCGTCGTTTCCATTTCAGCCCATCCTTCCATTAACAAATTAAGTAATGATCCTTGCCATCATCATGCTCTAAACAAAAAGATGATTCCAGCTATCAAAAACAGCATCGATGCCACGAATAAAACCCGGACCAGGTTTTTCAACATGCCATACTCCTCCTAAGCGATACAGGCTCCGATCACATAGGACACGGAAACCGAAACGGCCATCGCGATAAAGCCCACCGCTACATTGCCTGCCGCGATCTCCTTGTCGATCTGAAAGACCGGGGTCACGAACTCAAACATAATATAAGCAAGGAACAACAGGAACGCCCCCACAAAAGACCACGCCATAAACTCGTAAATGGATGAGCGGGCGGTCGCAAAGCGCAGAATATTGCAAAGGCCGAAGATCTTTCCGCCCGTGGCCAGCGAAGCCGCCAGGTTTCCCCGTTTAATCTCATGCCAACAGCGGTATCTCGTCACAAGCTCAAAGCAGGAAAGAAACACGATCAATTCTACAACCGCTACGGAAAAATATCCCGCCATCAGCCCGATAGGCTGTTCAAGCAGCGGATCAATAGTTTGCTTCAATCTGTTCTCCTCCCCGTCACTTCAGTTCGGCTACCGTAACTCCGGTACCGCCTTCCCCGTAATTTCCGAGACGATAACTCTTTATATGCTTGTGTCTGCGCAAATAATCCGAAATACCGGTACGCAATATCCCCGTACCTTTGCCATGGATGATATAGATTTGTCCCAGGTTGCCCAAATAAGCTTCGTCGATAAAGCGGTCGACCTCGATCAGAGCCTCCTCCAAATTGGAACCGCGCAAATCCAGCTCGCTGCGGATCTGATCGTCTCTGGTCCGCTTCAGATTAGTTACGGTACGCTGTGCCGGCTTGGCCGTTGCTGTGGGTCCGATCAACTCAAGATCATCCAAAGCCACCTTCATCTTCATGATCCCAAGCTGCACGACCGCCTCTTTGCTGCCGGCCAGCTCCACGATATGCCCCTTTTGATTGAGGCTGTAAACCCTGACTTCATCGCCCGGCTCCATTTGGCGCGGCGGTTTGGCCGCCTTCCGGCCGGCTGTCTTTTTCCGTTGTTGCGGTTCCGCCTCGTCCAGCTGTTTCCGGGCCGCGATCAGTTTATGCTCTTTCACCGAAGCGCCTTCCTCAAGTGCCAGCTTCCGCAAATCCTCGATAATCTTCTCGGCTTCGCTGCGCGCTTTGGCAATGATCGCTCTTGCCTCTTCTTCGGCCTTCTCCATCCTGCGGTCTTTCTGCTGCTCCAACTTCTCCAACTCGGCTGCATGACGACTTCGCAATGCCTCAGAATCCTTCCGCAGCTTCTCCGCCGTTTCTCGCTCTTGCTCCGCGACGTTCCGGTTCTCTTCCAGAGACGCAATCATATGCTCGATCCGTTGATCCTCTTCTTTCACCTCGCCGCGGGCGTAATCCAGGATTTCACCCGGGAGGCCCAGGCGATCGGCGATCGCAAACGCGTTGCTTCGGCCCGGAACGCCCACCAGCAGACGATACGTCGGACTTAGCGTATTGACGTCAAATTCCATGCTCGCGTTAATGACGCCTTTCCGTTCATAGGCGTATGCCTTCAACTCGCTGTAATGCGTCGTGGCTACCATCCGGCAACCCAGGTTATGAATATGTTCCAAGATCGCAATGGCAAGGGCGGAACCTTCCGCAGGATCCGTACCCGCACCCACCTCATCCAATAGAACGAGGCTTTTAGGGGTCATTTTGCTAAGGATGGAGATTATATTGGTCATGTGGCTTGAAAAAGTACTAAGGCTTTGCTCAATACTTTGCTCATCTCCGATATCCGCATAGATGGCGTCAAAGACGCATAATTGACTGCCTTCCTCCGCCGGAACAAACAAGCCGGACATCGCCATGAGACTGAGCAGGCCGATCGTTTTCAGGGTGACGGTCTTCCCGCCGGTATTCGGCCCAGTAACGATGATCGTCGAATACTGGTTCCCGAGCTCCACATCGATCGGTACTACATGATTCGATGGAATAAGCGGATGACGCCCCTTCTTCAGCTTCATAAATCCACGGTCGTTCATCCGCGGCAGTGTGGCCTTCATCTCCCGGGCAAGGCGCGCTTTGGCGAACAGGAAATCAAGCTGTGCGAGAACGTCGCTGTCATAAAACAGCAGCTCCGCCTGTTCTCCGACCAAAGCCGTCAGCTTCTGCAGAATCACTTCGATTTCCCGTTCTTCGCGCAGCCGGGTTTCCCGCAGCTTGTTATTCATCGCCACAATGGACTCCGGCTCAATGAACAGCGTTGCGCCGGAACCTGACTGATCGTGCACAATCCCGCCGAAATGGGATCTGTATTCCGCCTTCACCGGAATAACAAACCGGTCGCCGCGGATCGTGATCAATTGGTCCTGCAGCATCTTCGAAATGCTGGAGGAGCGAATCATCGCATCCAGCTTCTCCCGTATGCGGACCTCGCCGCCCCGCAGTTCCCGGCGGATTTGCGAGAGCTCGGCGCTAGCGGAATCAAGCACCTCGGCGCTCTCGTCAATGCACCGCTTAATGGACTCCTCCAGCGGCTTTTGCTCGCTAAGGTTATCGCTAAGCGTAAACAAGAGCGGAATGAGATGATCTTCATGCATGGAGGCCAGAAAACGCTTGATCCTGCGTGAGCCTTCCAGCGTAGTCGCGATACCGAACAGTTCGTGCGGATTCAGCGTACCGCCAATTCTCGCCCGTTTGACGGCCGGGGTAATGTCGACAATGCCGCCGAATGACGGGTATCCTTTTAATCGATCAACGTTAAAGGCTTCCTCAGTTCCTTGAAGCAGTCGTTTTACTTCCTCAAGGCCGGAGTTTGGAGATAGCGCCTCGGCTTCCTCCCTACCCAGCGGTGTCTGTGTATATTTGATCAGCTGTTCTATAATTTTTCGATATTCCATCGTTTTTAAAATTTTGTCGTCCAAGAACGTTCACAACTCCCCTCGGGCTATGATTTCATTATAGCGAAATCGTTCATTTTTCGCCATTTCATGACATTGTACATAAAGCAGACCATCGCGGAACAAGATAAGTGAGAATTATGACACGCACTTTCGCAAAAAAGGAGGCCAATTGCCATGCATTTTCTAGGACATGTAGTACGTTTCATTGTCTCCGCCCTAGTATTGCTTGTTGTAGGATGGCTTGTTCCGCAATTCAGTATCGGCGGTTTCGGTAGCGCACTGATGCTTGCGTTAGTAATCGCCTTGCTGGGTTGGGCTATTGAAGGCATCTTCGGTAAAAAGGTTACTCCGTTCGGACGCGGCATCGTCGGCTTCATCACCAGCGCCCTGGTGATTTGGCTGGCCCAGTTTATCGTCTCCGGAGTTTCCGTTTCTATGATCGGGGCCCTGCTGGCCGCGCTTGTGATCGGGATCATCGACCTGTTTATCCCGGTATCCACGCCATTCGAATCAGGTAAAGATTGATCCTCTTCATCGAGCAATGAGCCTTAGCTTGAAATCCAATCCCTGCAA
>DJTQ01000431.1 GCA_002439285.1 Paenibacillaceae bacterium UBA6304 | reverse complement strand
CTAGTCTATGATACGGAAGATTGCGGTTGCGGAATGAGCGGCGTTCCCGGACTTGAGATTGCCGGAGAACCCGGAGCTTACGACATTCCGATGGAAAATGAGGCCTTTCCATTTTGGATCGACCGGTTGCAAGCCGTTTTTTTTGAAGAACAATTAACCCTTTCCGGTGAGGAAAGCGGCGGAACGTTCCGCCTGGATGGCGTGTCGCAGTTTTATAAGTCGAATATCCGGTTAATCGATCGTCGCTAAGCGAACATTATTCTAAAGGAGGAAGAACAGTATGAGCCGTCTTCAATCAATTTTGGAGTATAACCGTGATTTTGTTGCCAAGAAGGAATACGAACAATTTATTACCGACAAATTTCCGCAGAAAAAGATGGTTATCGTCACCTGTATGGATACGAGACTCGTTGAACTTCTTCCAAGAGCATTAAACTTACGGAACGGGGATGCTAAGCTAATCAAGAACGCCGGTGCCGTTATTTCGCAGCCGTTCGGTAGTGTTATGCGGAGTCTGTTAGTAGCGATTTATGAACTGCAAGCGGAGGAAGTCTTCATTATCGGTCATACGGGCTGCGGAATGGCCTCGCTTAACGCCGATCATATGATCGGTTCGATCAAAGAAAGCGGGATTTCCGATGATGTGCTAAACACTTTGGAGCATTCGGGCATTAAACTCAAAAAGTGGCTTCGCGGGTTTGATAGCGAAAAAGACGGGGTAATTCATACTGTGGAGATTGTAAAAAATCATCCATTACTTCCCCCCCATGTACCCGTTCACGGCATGCTCATCGACTCCACGACTGGAGAGCTTGAGCTTGTCGTAGACGGTTACGATTTGTAACAGACATCTCTTTCTGTTTGGCGCGGACCTTGATGGTTCGCGTCCTTTTTTAAGGAAACCATGCCGGATGAAAGTGTGTATATAACGACCTTGCCGAAAGGAAGACAAGATTACAATGACGTATGAATTCAATGAACGCACCAAGCGCCGGGGGACGCTCTCCTACAAATGGGACCAGGGAAAATCGCTGTTCGGAGATCCAGAGGTCCTTCCGTTATGGGTGGCCGATATGGATTTCAAATGCGCCCCTGCCATTGTTCAGGCCGTAACCGAACGCGCTGCACAAGGAATCTACGGATACACTATCCGCAGCAAAGACTATTTGAACGCTATAACCGGCTGGTTCCAAAGACGCCACGGCTGGAACGTGAACGACAGTTGGCTAACCGATTCGCCAGGTGTAGTACCTTCGCTTAGTCTTGCGGTGCAATCCTTGACCGAACCGGGAGATGTAGTGATTCTGCAGTCACCGGTATATAACCCGTTTTACGATGTGATCCGCAATAATGGACGACAACTGGCCGACAGTCCGCTAGTATTAAAAGACGGCCGCTATGAGATGGATTATGAGCGTCTGGAGATTCTGATGCAAAACGGTGCCAAGCTGCTCCTGCTCTGTAGCCCCCAGAATCCGGGCGGACGAGTATGGGCCAAGGAAGAGCTTATACGTCTCGGCGACCTCTGCGTCAAATATGATATCAAAGTCATAGCCGACGAAATTCACTGTGATCTCGTTTTCCCTGAGCACAAGCATTATCCTTTTGCCTCGCTATCGGAGTCCTTCGCGGAACGGACGATTACTTGTCTGGCCCCTTCCAAAACGTTCAATATTCCGGGCCTCGCAACCTCGTTCGCCGTTATTTCCAACCCGCAGCTCAAGCAGAGGTTCGATCAACGAATCAACGCGCTGTCGCTAGGTTCGGTCAACTTTTTCGGGCCGCCAGCCACGATCGCGGCTTACAACGAAAGCGAGCCTTGGCTGGACGCTTTGCTGCAATACGTGATGGCCAATCAGGATTTTGCCGTTACTTATTTGTCCGAGCAGCTTCCAAACCTTGTACCCGTCATCTCCGAAGGTACCTACTTGCTGTGGGTGGATTGCCGCCCGCTAGGTCTTTCTTCCGATGAGTTGAAACTGCTCATGTATAATGAAGCAAAAATTGCGTTTAACGAGGGCTCCATTTACGGCCATGAAGGAGAAGGTTTCCTGCGCATTAATCTGGCTTGTCCGCGTGACCTGCTCGCCGAGGCGCTGGAACGGTTTACGTCCGCGGTAACATCCAGAACAAAATAACCTTGCGATATACAAGAATCGATCCGCATTTTCGCGGGTCGATTCTTTTTTTTCACATTATAGAATTCATTAATTTTCGAGTACTGCCCCTTTACTTGCAAATGCATTATCCTTTGATACAGGCAGACGGTACTTCTGTCCCATAACGACATTTCCTTTCTTCGACAAGCACCTCCCTTCCATTCTTATCATAAACAGATTAGAAGAAGGGCGGGATGATAGGTGGGTACTCCAAGCGATATTACAAAACGGGCGATTTATCTGGCGGCGGTTTGCGGACAGACCTATGCACAATTTAATAATTCGGATGGTTCCTTCGTCATTCCGATGGACTTTTCGGTCACACATACGATCCAAGCGAAATCCATACTTAAGGTTTGGGAAGTTTTCGGATTTATCATCGAATCTCCGCATGAGATTATTATTGCGTTTCGGGGAACGAGTTCGACGACGAATTGGATTTCCGATGCCATCGCTTCGCAGATGAAATTTAAATATATAAAGGAAGACTGTCTTACGCACCGTGGCTTCACACACATCTATTCATCGGCTCGCGACGGAATTAGATCCGCACTGACTAACTTATCGCCCGATAAAACGTTATATATTACAGGTCACAGCCTGGGGGCGGCACTCGCGACGTTATGCGCGATCGATCTGGCGGCTAACACCGCTTTCTCCTCCCCCATCCTGTATACCTTCGGATCACCGCGCGTCGGCGACCCGGCATTCAGAAATGCTTTTGCAAACTATATTCATAACAGTTACAGGATTGCCAACCAATTCGATATTGTCACCTTTGCTCCACCTTCCATTTATAAACTGCCAAGACGCGAAAAGAAATACTACTACAGTCATGTTCGCGCCCTCAACCCACTGTCTTTCCAAAATGGTACGATCGGCCTCAATCACGTCATTTCAAGTTACTTCGACGACCTTTCACAGCTTGAGCCGGAATTTACTGACAGGCTATGCTCCAATAACCCCGGTTTTTGTCCGGTGAACTAAGCACAAGGCATTGCCGGCAATTGTACAAAATCGGAATATAGCCCCTTTTCCGGAAGAATAAACTATATCATCTGCAGTTGCTTTCTATCATTTCGATGTAATAAAATATATTAAATCTTATAGCAAAGGATGCGCAGCAGCAATGTCGGTAAATGTACCACGCACACTCAGCAAAAAATCGATTCTATTCTTTTCAATCATTATGCTCGCGAAAAGCTATTTTGCCTGGTATTACTTGTTTGAGGATGGGCCGACTTGGACCACGTGGCTAAAGGAGATCCCTTGTATTCTGGTCGTCTTTTGCCTGATTGAATGGTTCGCTACGAAACGGAAGATTGCGATTTATATGTTCGTCAATCTATTGATCACGATTTTGTTCTTCTCATTAATCGTCTATCATAATCATTTTGGAATAATAGCAACTTCCCAAGTTTTGGACCAAGTCAAGCAGGTCGGAGCCGTAAAGAAGAGCATATTTTCGGTTCTTCGTCCGGAATATATGCTCATTTTTCTGGATATCGTCATTCTCAGCCTAATTATGTTCAGCCGCAATAAAGCGCAGGGTTGGAAACGGGCCATGTCCCGTCCAAGCAACCGCAAACTACTAGGAACCGTATTCTGTGTCTCCATTGTGATCTGTACGGTTAATATCTTTCCAAACCGGGCAAGCATGAACGAGACGATCAAAGCCGAACAAATGGGCATCCTCAATTATGAGGCTTACTCTTTGCTGGCGGACCAGGAAGAAGAACCCGTTGAACCATCTGAGATTACGCAATCGGCGATCAATGATTTAAAAGGCATTCAGCCTGCGGTTCAACCCGTTATGCTTGGAGCGGCCAAAGGCAAGAACCTGATTCTCCTGCAGATGGAATCTTTTCAGAATTTCTTAATTCATCTGTCGATAGACGGGCAAGAGATCACACCGAATATGAACCGGTTGGCTGACAGCAGCTTCTATTTCCCTCATTTCTATCAACAGGTGGGGCAAGGCAACACTTCGGATGCCGAATTTATCGTAAATACTTCCTTCTATGTTCCGCAAGATGGTGCAGCTACCCAAATGTATGCTCCGAAGGAGCTTCCAAGCTTGCCCAAACTGCTACAACAGCAAGGCTATGATACGGCAACGTTCCATACGAATAACGTGGAATTTTGGAACCGCGGTGAACTATACACCGCATTAGGGTTTGACAGATATTACGACAAAGCCAACTTTTTTGGTGAAGAGGATACTTTTTTCTATGGCTCGTCGGATGAAGTACTCTATCACAAGACCGCTGCAGAGCTGGCGAGACTGGACCAGAGTGAGCAACCGTTCTATTCACATGTAATCTCAATGTCGGCGCATAATCCGTTCACCATTCCGGAGAACAAATACAAGATGACGCTCCCTGAAAGGTACGAAGGAACGCTGGTCGGAGATTATATCCGGGCGCAAAATTATGCAGATTATGCATTAGGGCTCTTTATCGACGAGCTTAAAGCGAACGGCGTCTGGGATAACAGCTTGATCGTCCTATATGGCGATCACCGGGGATTGCCGATTTTTTCTCTTGAAGAAGGAGACACGTCCTTATTGGAAGAAATCTTTGGCCATGAATATTCGGAACGGGAGCTGATTAACATCCCGCTGATCATTTCATCGCCAGGCGTAACGACTTCAAGCATCAAAGAACAAACCGGTGGACAGGTCGACATAATGCCTACCCTTTGCAATTTATTAGGAGTCTCGCTGGAGAATCACATTCATTTTGGCCAGGACCTATTGAATCATCCCGTTAGCAATTTGCTTCCGCAACGCTATTACTTACCGACGGGTTCCTTCGTCAACAACGATGAACTCTTCCTATCGGGCAGCGGCTTTGCAGATGGTCAACACCTTCCCTTGAATGGGGAAGATGCTGATGATCCCTTGAACAATCCCGTCAAGTCCACGGAAGATGAATTCAATCGGGCTCTGGAGCTCCTTCAGTTATCCGACAGCTATGTGACTCAATTGCCTGACCGAGCCGTTGAAGAGGAATAAATGACGAACACAAACAAAATGCCGGGTGCTGTTGTGCATCCGGCATTTTGTTTGGGCAAAACTAATTTTGAACAACCTCTATAAGTATCTGCTGAGCTCGGAATAATATTTTCTTCGGCTCACAAGGTAGAATACCACCTGTAAGCAAAGGAAGATCCCTGCCACGATCCCCGCCTTTTCCACCAATTCAAGCACGATGCCCTGATTGCTAAACAAGAGATAAAAATAATATAATCCCAGTCCAACACCAAAAATCGCTGGCAACAAAAAAGTAAAGGCCAATTCTTTAGAAACTATTTTCTTGATTTCCTTCCTCGTCACCCCGATTCTCTTAAGAGAAAGCACCCTACCTTTCTGATCATCCATGTCGGATAACACCTTGTGATACAATACCACGCCGGAGGCAATCGCGAACAAAGCCCCCAGGAAGATGATAATAAAAAAGATGGTTCCGTTAGATTCCAACTGGCGCTTTAGTTCTTCATCCTTGTGGATAGGTCTCAATCCTTCCAATACTCTTCTTTCATCATCCGTAATGTTTTGTTCATTCTGTGAAGGGTTCAACCAATAAGATGAGTCAAATCCGTTCCGTTCCCTAAGATCATGAACCAGCGCCTGAAAGCCAACTTCCCGAATATCTCCTTTAAGCAAATGGATCCTGTTTATCTGCGACTCGCTTACACCGGCCTTGATATGCTTGTATACCACGTCGTCCACGACCAAGGCATGGCCAAAATATAAATCGCCCATATGCACGCTATTGATGTACGGCACCGTAACTTCCTTAACGCTCCCGGTCTTAAATTCCATGACAGGGTAATCCTCCAACGCCCGCAACAAAGCCTCCTTATTCTCGTTATCCTGGAGCTCTTGACCAATGTCTTCTGGATCCATCACCGCCAGAACCATATCCGGTGCTATATATTCCCTGTTCTCTTGATGAACCCTGGCGAATAGGGCTTGATTCGGAGATAAGTTATAGCCGGTACCCATATGCCGGTTGAAATTCCCCTCGCTGATGATCGTGGTATGAGTATCCCAGAGCACCCAGGATCCGCCATAATCCCGAAAATCGGGTACCTGCAAAAATTCCAGCGATTTATTCTGTTCGACGGTGCTTCCCTGTTCCGCCAGAAGGGATTCGATTTCTCCGGGATTCATATGGTTATATAAATGACTTTCTACGAACATCACGTCAAATGGATGGTCCCGCTCAATATTCTCCTCGGTCGTGGCGTACATCGCATAAGTCATGCCGATAAAAAAAAGCGCACCGGCAATGAGCAATGATACAATGTACATCGTCGTTTTATAGGATAGCAACCGATGACTCAAATTTGCCATCACGATCAGGTTGTTGTTATAGGTTTTCTTGAAATGCTTCATGACTGATTTGACCACCGAAATCAGTGTCCCGAAGATCACATACGGGGTAACCATGGTTAAGATCATAAGGAGGATGATGATTAAAGTGGTTTCGTCGAACAGCTTCCCGAGCATCAATTGCGGCAGAAGAAAGAGAGATGAAGCAAATATGATAATTGCAACGCTTCCCCTGACCACGCTGCTTTTTCCAATTTCTTTTTTCTTTGCGGCTTGAAGTACGTCGACTATCGACATTTTGCGGAGATACAATATGTTGAAGATGAAATTGCCGGAAAATACGATCAGGAAAATACCGCTACTTAACAACAGGCTTGACCCGTTCAATTCAAACGTGATCGGACTTACAATCAGAATTTGATTCAAGCCCATGAAAAACAGTTTGCCGAATACACCTCCCGTAATGAGTCCGCTAGCTAAGGAGACCGCGACGATGACCCCATTTTCCAGGAATAGCATCTTGATCAGATTTTTCGTTGTCATGCCAAGCGTGATATACATCCCGAATTCCTTGCTTCGATATCTCAAAAAAGAGAGGTTGCTGTAGGTAATAAAGACGAAGGAGAATAACACGACGCCGACCAGTGCAAAGCGGACGATGCCATACAGGGTCGTATCCCCTACCTGCCTTAAGACGTCCGGATTGTAGAGCAAGCTGCCGAACATGAACAATATCGCAACGGTAAGGCTGTTTACGAAATAGAGGGACAGATACTTTTTGGCATTGTACAGAAAGTTCTTACGGACGATGGTTGAGAAAGTCATACTCTCCCCCCTCCGATCACACTTTGCGCCTCCAAGATTTGATCAAAAAATTGCTTTCGGTCTCCAGCCGATCGGATTTCCATTTCAATGTTACCGTCTTTTATAAAAATGATCCTTTTACAGAATGAAGCGGCAAAAGGGTCGTGAGAGACCATCAGGATGGTGCTGCCCCATTTTTCATTCAAAGAGGATATTGTACTCATCAATTGATTGGCGGATTTGGAATCCAGATTGCCTGTCGGCTCGTCCGCCAAAACAACCGCAGGTTCATTTACAATCGCACGGGCCGCCGCCACTCTTTGCTTTTGACCGCCGGAAATATGATATGGATACTTGTCTTTCAAATCAAAGATGCCCAAGAACTCCATCAGCGGAGCAAGCTTGCCTTCAATCTCCTTCGGGGCCTGCCTGTCCAAAATCAGCGGCAATGCGATGTTCTCCTGCAGCGTCAAACTATCCAGCAAGTTAAAATCTTGAAAAATATACCCGATCCGCTCTCTCCTGAACAGAGCCATCTGATCCTTGGACAACTTCATAATATCTTGCCCTTCGACGATGACTTCACCGGATGTAGCTTTATCCACTCCCGACAAAATGTTCAACAGCGAAGTTTTTCCGCTTCCGCTCGGTCCCATAATGCCGACAAATTCACCCTTTTCCACACTAAGGTTCATTCCGTCGATCGCAGTGACACCTTTGGCTCCTTTATACCCGTTATATACTTTAACTAAATGGTTTATCTTAATGATGTCCACTTTGGCTCCCCCTCATGGCTTTATATGAGAAGTATAAAAGGAAAGCTCATCTTCATGAATGCATTTCCCTTTCATAACCTTACATTTTTGCAAGGAAAGAAATGGTGAACGTACTTCCTATTCCTTTATGCGACTCCATGCTAACTTCATGGTCAAGTCTTTGCGCGATATACTTCACCATATACAGACCGATCCCGGTAGCGGAGCGATACTCTCTTCCATTCCGCCCCGTAAAAAAAGGATCGAATACCCGCGGCAACTCCTCCGGATATATACCGATGCCGTTATCTTGAACGATGAGGAGAACGCGCTCTCCCTTCACCTCACTCCTGAGGGTCACCATGCCTTCCCGATGACTATACTTGATCGCATTGGACAACACTTGCTCCAGCATATACCCGCACCATTTTCCATCCGTAAATACTTCCAATGCTTCATCGATTTCCACCTTGGGATAAACACCTTGATATATAAAATCTTTCCTTCTGGCGTTTATGGCCCTCATGGCGACATCGTGCAAGTTTACTCTCTCCGGCAGATAGTCCCGCGAAAAGTCATCCAGCCTGAGCACGTTCAAACACTCTTCCAAATTCGTCATCAGTTTGCCGTTCTCTTCCTGAATGTCTTCCCTGGCTTGTTGCGATGTCTGTTCCGAAGCCAGCCCAATGATCGAGACGGAGCCCTTCATATTATGAATCCACTGCGAGAACAATGTACTTCTCTCTTTAACGGAACTCTTCAGCTCATAAATCATGGTGTTGTATTGTTCATGGATCTCGTTGATCTTTCCGAATAGAAGCTTGTCCAGCACCTTTGACTCATCAAGCTCCATTTGCGGACTAGTCTTGCATTCATGAAGTTTCACGCTCGTTTTGAAAAAACCGGTGCCCGAAATCACGAGATAAATGATCAAAATAAAGCTGCTGACAAGAACCGGATACATTATGTCTTTCACGTCATAGAAAACGTAGGATATAAACACGAGAAGAATCGTATTTAACACGTAAACAAAGATCATTCCTTTTTTTAGGCTCAGAAAATCAGCAATGACTCGGATCAAAGACATAGCCCACTCCCCGTTTGGTCGTAATGACGTTATGAAGTCCGTACTGGCTCAGCTTCTTTTTTATCCGGGTGATATTTACGGTCAAAGTATTGTCATCGACAAACATCTGTTCATCCCATAGCGCCTCCAGCAATTCTTCGCGGGTGACAATTACGCCGACATTTTTCATAAACAGGTGTATCAGCCGGAATTCGTTCTTGCTCAGTTCCACTACCTGCTCTTTATATTGCAACTTCATGCTATCATGAAGCAGTTTGAGATCTCCTGCTGAATGACTCTCTTCCGCCTGATGGTGGACGCGACGGAGTACGGCATTGATTTTCGCCAAAAGGATCCCGATCCGAAACGGCTTTGTCACATAGTCGTCAGCACCGTACTCCATCCCGCGGATCTGCTCTCCTTCGTCGCTGCGCGCAGAGAGGATGATGATCGGGGTATGAGACTTTTTCCTTATGATCCGCAAATAATAAAAGCCGTCAAAGGTCGGAAGATTTATATCGAGAAGTATCAAATCCGGTTTACTTTCTTCAACCTGCTCCATGACTTCCCCGAAGTCCGTAACCAACTCAACCTCGAAATCATAGGCTTCCAAGTAGTCTTTAATATATCTCTGTAATTTGAGATCGTCTTCTATTAACAGTATTTTGTCCATCGTATATGACCAGGCTCCAGTCGAATAAGATGATAATATTATAACTTGAAGAACGCGGAAGAACAGTGATCAAAAAAAGCCCCTTCAAATTCATCGGGACTTTTTCGTTTGACGTTATTGCAATCCTAATATACCATCATTTTCAAAGGGGAGAAGTCTGTTGAGGCATGCGGCAAATCTCATTTCCATAAGCAGAATGATTCTAGTGATATCCTTGTTATTCTTGTATGATCATCCCGAGTTATTTGCGGCCATTTATCTCTTATCCGGGTTAAGCGACGTGCTTGACGGCGCGGTGGCGCGCAAAACGAATACGCAAAGCGAACTGGGCGCCAGATTGGACAGTATAGCTGATCTCATGCTGGTTGCGGTTATTTTAGGATATTTTATCTTACGGCATGGAACCGAAATTCTCCCTTTCGTCCCTTGGATCGTCCTCATTACCCTTATTCGCTGCGTCAACTTGGCATTAGTCG
>DJTQ01000041.1 GCA_002439285.1 Paenibacillaceae bacterium UBA6304 | reverse complement strand
GCTTACGCGTAAACAGTCCAGAAACTTCGTCTCTTGTTGAAGTATAAGTGGCCGCCTGCATAATCCCGACAATCCGTTCAAAGAGCAGTGTAAACATCACGAGTAAAGACAGGATTAAGAATAAATTGCCGAATAAGAGCAATCGGTGGACTTTCGTAATCCCCCAAACAAACAGGCATAACACATAGACCGCAAATAAACCGATCGTAAGGGAATTTCTTATTCTCATGGCACTATCCTCGAATAGCTTAAACACGCAGTAAAAACCCAAGCCCGAGACAATTAGAAGAAGTAAGAGAGAGGTCATCTCCGGTGGGAGAAATAGGGACGCCGCAGCAGTTAATACACTTAAAAAGGTAGCCCCCAGATGAAAATATAGCTTGTCATCCCGCTTCGTATGAAATAATCGAAAACTATTTATTTGCTGCATCACAAAACCGCAGGTAAATAAAGATACAAAAAACAAATAAACCGCATTCGGTCTATGGGAAAAAATAGCCATGCCCATAGAGGATACCGCCGCCAGTAATGCGGCACCCGTGAAATTCAGATATAGCCGATTCTTCCATCTAAAATACATTAATCCGGTCATCAAAAATAAGACAAGGCTCATTCCAATAGCCAAGCCGTCCTGTAAGGCTTGAAAATGATCCATTGAGGTATTCATCTCCTTATGTCTTTAGTCATGGGGAGATTATACCACCTAATTAATGAGAAATTTGTCGAATTATGAATGTTGTTGTTTGATTATGAAAAATCAGGGCTAGAGATAACGGGATTGCCAGCGCTATCAACTATATGAACTCGCACTAGAGAATGCCGAATGAATAAAATATCGGTTGCGGCCTTCCCGCTTCGCTTCATACATCGCCTCGTCCGCCTCCCGGATGAGCTGGTCCAAATTGCAGGGGCCTCCTTCATAAACGCAAATCCCGATGCTCGGCGTGGCGATGAGCGGATAGCCTTGATAATGGAATGGATTGGAGAGGCTGGAAATGATCCGTTCCGCTACCTTAGAGGCATGGGTTGAGTCGCTATGAGTCAGAAGCAGCAGGAACTCGTCTCCGCCCAATCGGCAGACCATATCCGTATCCCGGATATGTCCGGCCAACCTTCCGGCAATTTCTTTCAACAGTAAATCGCCCGCCGTATGGCCAAAGGCATCGTTCACCTCTTTGAAGTTGTCCAGGTCGATAAACATGATCGTCAGATGCGCTATGCCTTCTTGTATGTATTGGTCAAATCGCCTATTGAACATGGCCCGGTTCGGCAAGCCTGTCAGTTCATCGTGGTAGGCCAGGTATTCCACCTGCTCTTCCAGTCTCTTCCGCTCGGTAATGTCGATAATGACGCCCTCCAGCCTTTCCAGATGACCTACCCCGTTGAAAAAGGGATTTCCCCTGATCTGAACCCACCGGTACTCTCCGTCGCTACGCACAATCCGGCATTCCGTAATGATGCTTCGCTTATCCAATACCATTTCTTTCTGGGCCTGCATCATACGCGGCCTGTCTTCCGGTAATACGATGCCGGTAAGCAAGCGATAATCGCCTTTAAAAGCCTCCACGGGCATCCCGGTAATATGAATAATCCCCTCGGACAGCTGCATGACGCCTCCACTCAGGCTATAAGACCAGGTAGCGATTTCAACATTCTCCAGGATGTTGCTGAGCTGGTTTCCGCTCTGCTCCGCTTTTAGCCAGAGGGATCGGGTAAATTGGGTGAAGAACAAGGAGAACACGGTTGTAAATACACCGAAAGCAATTACGTAAACAATATCACTGCGGTCTACCCCCGCGAACATTTCCTTATGCAGCGAGACAAACATATAGATGGATGTGGCAAGATACAAGACGCCGGACAGGAGTACGGCCCGAGCATCAAGATACAGCAAAGTGAACAAGGGAATAAGCCCCACAAAGATGAAGTTGACTAAATAAGGATATTTGAGAGTGAGCATCAGCAAAAATACATAAAGCGACGCGATCATCAAAAACATGACGAGCTCCGGTTTACGGCGGCTAGCCACCAGCAGCAGCAAAATAACGCCCAGCGCCAGCCCGACCGGCGGGTACAGGACGTATATGCTTTTGTCCACAATCAGATTTACCGCAAGCGCTATCAAATAAAAGCCCCATAGCAGTTTTAACATAAGCACATTTCGACGATGGATTTCTTGCACCCTGTTCATAATCTAATTCACGCTCTCCAAAAATAGTAATAAAGAACTATTCACTTTCTTCCATATTACACCTTTGGGAAATATAAGGGTACTGTTTTGCGAAAATTAATGTCTTACTACCTATTAATTCCGGTTTTACTGAGCATAATCCCCGGAATAGTTAATTAAAGATGCATCCTGTACTCCTTGAATCTCAGTGATTGCATTAAGAAATGCCGTATTATCATCCCGAAGACGCAACTCCACAGTCAACTCGGTAAATTCCTTTCTTACTGTCTTTGATTTCAAACGATATTGCAATTTTCGCAATTGATCTCTTACTTCATCCGTTGCTGCCTCCGTGTGACGAACAATTAATAGAAACGGCTGTTCACGAATTTTGCGGCGGGACAACCATAATAAGGTCAGACCAATCAAGAGCGAACCGAATAAAGCGATAGGATACATTTTTGCTCCTGACGCAATCCCCGCCGCAAGTGCCCAGAACATATACACAATGTCGAGCGGATCTTTTACCGCATTCCGGAATCTCACTATACTCAAGGCGCCTACCATCCCCAGGGAAAGTACGATATTCGTACTGATCGTCATAATAACCAATGCTGTAATCATCGTCATTAATACGAACGAAACGTTGTAGTTGTAACTATAAACGACCCCCCGAAACGCCTTTTTGTAGACCCAAAAAATAAACATCCCGATAATAAAGGCACATAGAAGTCCCAAAAATACATCGATATAAGAAATGTTGCGGAACGCCTCCAGATTGAGCACGCTTTTTTTGATGATATTATCGAAGTTTAAATTATCTCCCACTTTACTTCCCCCTGAAATTATTCTTTAAAGTGCCGATACCGGGCTTCCCGACAAATGACGTACTTGGAAATAGAAGAGCGGACATGCCTTTCCGTCTCAATGATTTGACGGATGTGATCGGGCAAGAATGAGTCGTACTTCATTTCCATAATCGTCAATGGGCCCAAGATTGCCTCCCTTAACACAAGTCCTTCATCAAACAGATCCACGGTATTGACTCCCGCCGAAAGCATTTTATCAAAGGTGATTCTCACATTGCCCAGATCGTATACGTAGGCCTCCCTAATGTAATCAACGATTACTACGGGGTGAAACGCCCGATGCACCAACGCCGTCCGGAATTGCTGCACCAGCGCTTCTTCCCTCCCCGTAAGAATGTCCGTCTCCCCGTTCAGGATGGACTCATATTCCCTGTATGTTAGTCGTGCCGCGTCCTTACATACGTAATCGCCGAACTTGCTCTTTCGCTCCAAGGAGATATGGTCCCGGCTTCCGTTATAAATGCGGATCCTGTACTTCTCCCGTGCAAAGATGCCATTATTCTTGTCATGCAGCGAATGGTCTTGAGCCCCATCGAAATACAGGCTGCGTATGCCGTAGCCCTCACGTCCGAGCGAATGGCTGTCCATGCGGAGCAAAGTTGCGATCTTTTGACTAAGAGAGAGGTATTCGTGTGTGTTCAAATAGTATTTAAATTCATGACGCAGTTTTCTTCCCTGAAATTGCACAGTTATTCCACCTCAAATTCCCTTATTCCGTAATACGGCTGTTCCTCGGTATCGATATATTTATCAAAGGCAATTTGTGAGTTCCCTTGGGTATCGCGCACGACTACCTTCCAGTAGTAGGTTCCTTCCGGCAGCCCGTCCAGTGTGACGGTATTCAAAGAGAGATCTTTCTTAACAGCAACAACCTGGGTTAATTCAGGGTCCTTGGCAACGGATAAATCATAAATAAGGTCATCGCCTTGAAAATCATAAGACAACCCCCAACTATATGTCTGTTTACCATCGGCTTCGGTCACCACATCGTCCAAATAGAAAGGTTTGGGCTTCTCCAGATCTTCCAGGAACAGCTTTTTTCCCATCTCCGGAACTTCGGCGATATAGTTCATCTCTTCAGACAACCTGCTCGTCATTTGCGGGAGGAACTTGATATCCGGCGCGTTCTCCAAATAGGGTCTGACCATGCCTTCATAAAGCTTCATCTGGGCTGTCACTGTGTCTTTATTAATGTATTTGGACATCTCTTCAATCTTATCCTTGAGTTGCTGAATATGAGCCTCGCTCCGGAAATAGCGGTTGTGCAAGACGCTTCCCCAATAGTTGCTAAGCCCGTTTTGGTAATCACTGATACTTTTCTCATTTCGCTGCACGCCCCAAGCCCCATCATAATCCCAAGGCAGGAAGTACCACTTATCAGAGTTGAGAGGAGAATACAGATAAAAGTTATTGGCATCGGTATCCATGTTGTCCGTCAATATATTTACGGCCAGCCAGGTCAGGTAATTGTCCAGGTCAAAATGCTTTTCTATGACTTTATCAATCGGTATCGACATATCGTTGACATCATTCAGCATGGCGATCAGCTTGTCATGGTCCTCATATCCTTTAATCTCAAGGATCGATTCAAAAGCGGATTTATCATACCCCGGATCCGACAATCCCTTGATTTGATCTGGATAACGGAAGAACTCGAAGAAAGCCACTTTATAAAGTTGTCCGTAAGGGTCAAGCCAATGCGATTTCAGGAACATTTCATTCGGCTGCTCGATTTGAGTGTATAGCCCGTAATCCTCATATCCCCCCGGATTGCCCCCCTCGGACAAGTCCTTTACATACAAATGGACGAATTGGGTTCTCAGACTGGTGATATCCGGAATTTTCTCCAGCAGATCGAACGTTAACTTATTACGAATCCGCGAAAAGTCATAGGCATGTTTGTTCAAATTAATCGTCCGCTGGTTTAACCAGGTCCCCGCTTCTTCATTCAGCCGAATTTTATAAGATTTCTGTGAAGCATACCTGGCCGTATTGCCCCGTAGACTGATTTTGGCGTTGAACTCGCTGATCCCGTAACCGAACATCCCCTGCTGCGGTCCACTGCCATCCACAGATCCTTCCTGAATGATGACGCGCATATTCTCTTCACTGTAGCGGTCGGTAATCCGGTTCAATGCATACCAACTGAGCCCGGTTTTCGCTTTCTCCTCGCTCTGCTGGAGGACTGTTATATACAGTGCCTTTATGGAAGCATCCTCATCCCGTTCATAAACCCGCTTATCTTCTTGAAGACGGCTGATTTCCTGATGCGCCTTCTGCGATTCTACCGCAGAGGCAGCTGCCGTCTCGCCCGAGGCAACGCCGGGTTCGGAGGTTGACGACGTACAAGCGCTCAGCAAGGCGGTGATCAGTGAGACCGCAACGATGATGGAGAGCGATTTGCCTGGAAGCTTGCGGAACGCCTGACTCTTGGGCCGGGAAGTGTGCATGGGTTGCATGCAGAAGGTAAAGTAGTCGATATTTCCAAGCACTTGCATCAGCCTGTAGATTGCCGCGGCCAGCCCTAAAAAGGAGGCTATGAACATGCCCAATCCGTCACTATCCGTTTTATAAGTCGCATAAGATACGGCCGTGTTCAGGATTACGAACAGCAAGCTGATCCATAGAACCCCTTTACGGTCATCAAAGTACATTAACAAATGTAATAAAACGAACATGATGATGAATAGAAAATAACCGAGGGCCAGAATCGTAAAGATATCGATCTGCTCCATCGTAAATCCCGTTCCCGGCAGGAACTTCATTCCCAGCGCAAGCGAGATTATCGTAAACAACAACTGCACTTCAATCAGAAGGCTGATTTCCAGCATCAAGGTTCTCTGCATCTCCTTCTTTGCCCTGTTCATTTCCTGATAGGTTCCCCCATGAATAACCTGGTCGTAGTACATCCGGAATTTCTCGTAAAACCGGGTCTCTACTGAAACTACAAAAGTGACCAATGTCGGAATGACCGAAACAAAAGCATAAAATACCGGCAAATCATAGAACGGCGACGTCCAAAATCGATCTCCTACCAGCGCCCCCCTCGAGCCAAACCAATACACGAAACAGTGGACATATATCCCGGCATACATGAATGTTCCAATGAAGAACAGGGACGGATACTTTTTGAAATAGGATAAGAAGGCAAAGTATAGCCTCTCCTGACGCGCCGGAAACACCTGTTCAAAGTGAAAGGAGGACAATAGCGCGATAAGCACGAATCCGATATCAATCGCAAGCAAAGCCGCCGTCGCCGGATTCATCCCCGTATAACTCAGCAGAATCCAGCCTGCAACTACCGAGACAAGCACTCCAAGGGCAAAAGTGCGCACGATCCTTATGTAATCCTTAAGAGCCGACAAATAGACCGATTGAAACCAGATCACTACCAGAATCATAAAGAATAAATAGGCGGCCAATTTATACCCTGGAGTTGCCGATACGCCCCCAAGAAATAGCCAGGCTGTCAATCCGCTAAAAGGTAAACAAACGGCTAAAGCGCCATAATAAGACGATAGGAGCCGGTCATATTTCTTCTGGAAGATCATATCCGCAATATAACGGGTCAAGACCATCGATAGACCACTCGTAATAATAATGGAGAATATGAAGGCGTATTGAACGGTGGCAATATACAATTCCCAGTCCAAATAACTCGCCCCATTGAAGGTCATCAACCGTTGCAGCACCACGATCAGAAACATACTTAAGATCATAGGACCGACAGTAGTCAAGGCTGAGAAGGCATAGGCCTTTACATTGTTGATGAGCCCCTGTTCACGAAACAACTTTCGCAATTCAAACCCGATGCCTGCCATATCGCACCTCCCTCAAAGAAGCGTATAAATTTCGGTAATTCTCAATAAAATCGTGGTGCTGATAATGGAGCGTCACTCTTTGCAGCGCATTCCTCCCCATTTCCTCCCGAAGCTCCCGGCTTCTGCACAGTTCAATGACACGCTGGGCCATAAACTCATAATGCATGACAGGCACTACGAAACCGGCAGGCCCGATCCCGTCATTGACTCCGTAGAGAAGTTCCCTGCAGCTGCCCACGTTAGTGGATACGAAAGGCTTGCCGCTGGCCATGCCCTCCAAAAGGGCCAAAGGCTGTCCCTCGCTAATACTGGACAACAGGAGAATATCCATACGCTCAAGGTAATCCTTCACTTTGACTTCGCCGGTAAACTCGATATCCCGGACCTGAAGGGACTCCACCATTTGCAGACATTCTTGAAAATAAGAGTCGTCCTCTTCTGTTGGACCCATGATGGTCAATACGGCATTCGGTACTTCGCGTTTTACCAGAGCAAAGCTTTGGATCATCGTTTTGATATCCTTGATTGGAACGACGCGGACAACAGCGCCGATTCGTATCTCTTGTTCAACCGAATTTCGATTCGCAGTATACCCGCCATCTACGTGGACCCCATTCGGAATGATGGCGATCTTCGAGGCGTCGCAGCCAAGCTCGATCTCGATCTCCTTATTGCGGTTAAACAAGGTAATCACTTGATCCGCCGCTTCATAAATACTGCTCGACAATGTATAGAAATACTTGATCCACAAGTCTTTGAAATACCCCTTGACCCAATCCGCCTTGATGATTTCCTCTTCCCGTTCCCGCGAATAAATGCCGTGCTCCGTCAAAATGAGCGGTTTTCCGTACAGATGCTTGGCCAGCGTTCCAATCACGCCCGCATAGCCGGTCGACACGCTGTGATAGAGATCCGCCTCCGGCACTTCGTTCCGGATCGTAAGAAAGAGCGGAAGGATCATCGAACGGATCGTCCAGAACATTTCGGTAAACGGCACCAGTTCATACTCTGTCCGGCAAATCTCCTCAACCATATCGAAATAATTTTTACTGGACAAGAAGTCGGCCGTATCACGAAACTGTGAGGAACGGATCAAATCGAAGAACCCTCCCCAGTCCACCATAGCCCTGCCGCTGATCAGTGAACTCAAAATCTCTTCCTGCTGCCTGGTAATCCGGAACCGCTTTCCCCATTCGCCCGTTTCATCCAAATAAGCGTCAAGGAATACTTCCTTCACCTCGATGATATTTGCCGGAAGCTGGTATTTGAATTTTCCTCGGTTTTTACTCTGGGCCCCGATCGCATAAATAATAAATTCATGTTCCGACAACTGTGTCGTCAAACTATGGATCCAACTGGACACCCCACCGGTAATATAGGGATACGATCCCTCAGCTATAATACAAATTCTCATAAATGATCAATCGCCCAATCCTATTTCAAATTTGTCCTTGGTCACTGTGACCAGAAATACCTGGTCATCAATTTGTCTTACAGTACAATTCTGAAGCCGGCCAATATTACGTTGAGTACGCAAAATGAAGAAGTTATCCTGGTCCAGATGAGATACTTCCCCCTTAATGCTGTTCGGCCCCTTGTCCCAACGAACCTCGGAACCCAAAACATCCTCCATATCCAAAGCAGCCTCTGTAGAAGTCATCGCCCGGAGCCACGGATAAGTCGTACGAAGCCGCTCCAGCTTCAACGAAAAACCCTTGTACAACTCTTCCCACGATAAACTCTGGCCTCTCATTTCATCGAGGATATCGTCGGGGTGAACAAAGTGCGAGTAGAACCCGAGAGAGGTGATCGCATTCGCCTCTGCCCACTGTTCGAACGGAGAATCCATATAACCCGAGGAGATTCTCGGCATTTCAATAATCCCGTCCGGGGCGACTTCGAATTCCTGTACATACGACACCTTGTTGATATCTTCTTCGTACAGCGAGGAAATGACCGTTAAATTGGGCCATGCTTGCTTCAAGGCTTCGCGTCCCACCGGGTCCAGCATATTGGATGGAGGGATGTAGGACATGATCTGGTATTTAGGAAAAGCACGATGCGTGAATTCCAATACCTCGGTTACGGATTGTTCCATCTTCTCTTGGGATTCCCAGACCTTATATTCGTAGTACTCCGCAATTCGCGGATCCGTCTGTAACGACTGATGGTTATACCCGTGAATCCCGATTTCACCGCCGCTCTTAATAACCTCCCGACCGTACGAAATCAAATTGTAACGATCTTCATCCGCCGGATATTGGAAGGGTCCCTCCACATCGTTCTGATAGGATTGAATAATCCCCGCCGTATACTTCAGCCCTGCCCGCTTGGCCGCCTTGAGCATATCCGGCCACCAGATCTCCCGATAAAACTGCCGGACATCCTTGTGGTAAGCATTATAGATGGAGGGAACGCTCCCTTCCGGCACCGGAGAAGGAAAGTCGTCGATATAGATCAGCTTGGAATTAAAAACCGGGTATATAAAATCCGGTTCCAGCAAACTGATTGCCCCCGCGAATAACCCGCGGTTCACCTTTTCTTGTAACATCGTCCCGTTCATGATCACAAAAGCGCCGCTGCCGTAATCCGTTCTCCAAATCATCGGATTGCCGTCTATTGTGGACGCCAGCAACTCCGAACTCCCATCGATTTCGACTACGTTCGAGGTGTTTACGAAATAGGGATCATCCGACTTATAGCCCTTTTCCCCGATCAATAAATTAGAATTCATCTCAATTCCCTTGGCCGGATACGCACCTCCGACCGAAACAATGCCTAATTTCCGGTATAGTTGATAAAAGGCGGAGTCTGTCTCCAACTGACTCGTAAAAAACACATAGCCGCCATTTTGCACATAATCGGAGACCGCCAGAATATTCTCTATCGGATCCAGCCGCTGATTCGTTATAATGGCGGCCGCACATCCATCCAGGCGGATTGCTGTACCTGAGGATGTGTCCGTTACCGCTGTTTTCTTCTTCATGTATTGCAGCATTCGGATCGCGTTTTTCTTGACATCCACACTATACTCATCCCCGGAATCATAGAAGACGCAGTAATCCGGACCTGAGAACTCCAGAGCCTGAATCTCTTGGGCGGTCGCCACGCGGGACTGCCGCTCCTCCGCCATACTGCCGTTTCGGCTGAATTGCAGCACATACTGGGAACGGGCAATTTGCAATGCAAATGCCAGCACGATAACCGCCGCCAAGATGACATATACGTTTCGCTTCAGGTTAAATCCGTCTTTCACTATGGGCGCCTCCTGACCAATACCTCACCAGCGTTAAAGCCCGATTGGAAAGAATAAGCGGCGATTTCTTCAGTAAATCCAGAACGGTTTGTACATTGTCATAGGATCTCATGTGATAGTAAATCTTTACCAAGCCAAGATACGCCTCCTCGCTTTGCGGGAATCTCTCCAGGTACAGTTGTGCGGTGCTCTCGGCTTCCCGCAAAAGCCCAAGCTCCAGCTCCGCCTCCATTTTCCCCCGATAAGCCGATTCCCTACCGGGATCAACCCCGATCAATTCATTTAGCAATTGAATATAGGTAACCCTATAATTTCTCAACGTCTTCTCGTCCAGAAACCCGCTGTTCATATATTGGTCCAGCACTTCACCGTAAGCCTGCAATACCGTGGCATCCCGTTTATTCGATTCATATTGAACGGAAAGTTCCTGCATGGATAGGGTTAGCTTCCGTTTGATCTCCATCACCGCACTCACGGCATAGTGAGAAGTTTCGGTATCCTCATTGCTAATCGCCTTTTTAAGAATATCCATATACTTGAATGCGTCCTGTTTTAGCACATGGATCATAACTCTGCGCCGGTCGGCATGTTCATTGATTAATAACGCCTCCTCTATAGAAACCACGTT
>DJTQ01000386.1 GCA_002439285.1 Paenibacillaceae bacterium UBA6304 | reverse complement strand
CAATTGCAATATTTTTTAAAAGTGGCTAGGAAGGAACATGTCACCCAGGCGGCAGAAGAGCTGCATGTAGCGCAATCCGCCGTTAGTCGTCAAATTCATCAACTGGAACAAGAGCTTGGCGTTAATTTGTTCATGCAAAAAGGAAGGAATCTGCAGTTGACCGCTGTCGGCCAATTGTTCTGCACCCGGATCGAGACGATTCTGAAGGACCTGGATCGTGCCGTCAACGAAGTCCATGAATTTCTGGATCCCGAACAAGGGGAGATACGGCTTGGATTCCCGAACAGTCTCGGGATTCATATCATCCCAAGTGTGGTAGCGGAGTTCCGGAAGTTGTATCCGAATGTCAAATTTCGCTTCAAACAGGGAACCTACCCTAATTTGATTCGTGACGTCGTATCTGGCGAAGTGGATTTGGCGTTCATCTCGCCTTTTCCGGAGAATCATGATCAAGTGGTAGGCAATGTAGTGCTTACAGAGGATTTGGTGGCGATTATGCCGCCGAGCCATCCTTTGGCCGGGGAGCAAAGTATTAAACTGAGCCAATTGAAGGACGAGAAGTTTATTCTATTCAGCAAAGGTTATTCGCTTCGACCGATCGTATGGCAGGCTTGTCTGGAGGCCGGATTTACGCCTAAAGTGGCTTTTGAAGGTGAAGAAACGGATACCATTCGCGGTCTGGTTGCTGCCGGAATGGGGGTAAGTCTGCTGCCTGAGATGGCTTTATTTCAGAGTTTTTCCCTCCAGCCGAGCAGGATCCGTATCTCGGATCCGAAGGTAACCCGCACTATCGGATTGATTCACCGGGCGGACGAGAAGCTGCCGCTAGTTGCCCAGTCATTCAGAATTTTCCTGCTTGAATATTTCGGTCTTCAAATTGATACTCCGCCGAGTCAATGACTGGCGGTTTTTTTACATTCAGAGGAATCTGATTCCATAAACAAGAAGCTCCTCCCGCGAATGTAGGGAGGAGCTTCTTAATTAAATTTAGTCGCGGTTGCCGACGAAAATAAGAATGTAGCGGAATAGTTCCAGCAGTGAAATCAGAGCGGCGGCTACATAAGTCAAGGCAGCGGAATTCAGAACTTTGGCTACGCCGCGTTCTTCTTCGTGAGTAACGAAACCTTGCTGCAACATGACCTTCCGCGCCCGGTTGCTGGCATTAAATTCGACAGGCAGCGTAACTAGTTGAAATAGTACGGCTGCGGAGAAGAAAATGATGCCAAGACCCACTAGATTGAAAAACCCGAACAAGAAACCGGCCAGGATCAGAAATGGAGCGATCCCGGATGCGAAATTCACGAACGGGAACATTCTGTGGCGCAGGACCAACATTGGATAAGACTCCTTATGCTGAATGGCGTGCCCGACTTCGTGACATGCCACCGCAACTGCCGAGATGGAGTTCTCGTAATAAACAGGTTCTGATAGACGAACTACACGTTTAATCGGATCATAGTGATCGGATAAGGTACCGCGAACGGGTTCAATCGGAACATCCCATAATCCATGGGAATCGAGCATGCGTCTTGCCGCATCATGCCCAGTTAATCCGTACATGTTAGGAACCTTCGCCCATTTTTTGAAAGTTCCCGAGACGCGGAATTGGGCCCATAAAGACAATCCGAAGGCTAATAGTATGGGGATGAGCATTGCGTTAGAGTACATGATTTAATTCCTCCATGAAAGTCAGATAAGTAATGTCCAGGAAAAACGGTTTAACTGAACGGACCGTTATTCAATATAATCCGAAGCGCTTCGATGCAAGCCAGGCTTTGCGGCATCAAGTTAGAAAATGCCCGTCGCGCTTGCCCCGGCTTCAGGCTTGAAATCAGCGGCCCCAGTTCCTTTACTTCGCGTTCAAGTTGCTGCATATGAATTTCGAGCGAGTTTAATTTCTCAGTCACATGCTCCTCAGGTGTGACTTTATTCCATAGCTCCAGCTTTTCGCGAATTTCCTCAAGTGAGTATTTTTCCTGTTTCATCTGATTAATACGGTCCAGCCGCAACAAGGTTTCAGAACTGTATAAACGGTAGTTCTTCTGCGTCCGTTTCTCAGCTGAGATCAGCCCGAGCTTGGTGTAGTAGTCAATGGTGCGTTCGCTGACATCTGCGGCTTTCGCCAGTTCCCCGATCCGATAAAGTTTTATAACTCCAATAGGATCACCTCTCTCCAAACATTTTATCTATTTAAGGAGCGGATACAGCATTTATCGAAATGCAATATCTTTGTATAAAATATGATAACTGAACCACAAGCATACAGTCAAACGTTACACTTTATATTTATCAGTAACTTAAAGAATGAACTTCAAAACCTAACACAATAGGTTATGTTATTTATACTTTATGTTAGGTAATTTGCACTTTTTGGTATTTATTAAAAAAACGTATTGTATTAATCAATGATTTCGTCTTATAATCACCTTAATATTTTAAATCATGTAAGGAAATATGACATTGGGGAGAGGTTCTCATGAAAAAGAAATGGCTGTTTGGATTGTTGGCGGCAGTAGTCGCATTTGCATTTCCTGTATCTGCTTTTGCGGCTGAGGGTGAAGTGACTGCACCGGTTCTCGAAATCGGGTTGAATTCCTTGTTCGTGTTTGTAGCGGCAATGCTAGTATTTTTTATGCAAGCCGGTTTTGCTCTGTTGGAGGCAGGAACCGTTCGGATGAAAAATGCCGGGCATGTTGCCGGTAAGACGGTACTGACGCTAGGGATATCGGTTATCGTATGGTGGGCTGTCGGATTCGGCTTTGCTTTCGGGGACGGCAACAGTTTCCTGGGGACCACGGGATTCTTATTCGGAGGAGATCAGGCTATCGGGTCGTTCAGCGTATTCTCTGAAATCGGTGTCCCGTTAAATCTGATGTTTCTTTTCCAAATGGCTTTTGCAGCTGTATCCTTGGCGATCGCCTGCGGCGGTATGGCAGAACGTGCGAAGCTAAGTGTCTATATTGTATTCGGCGCCCTGTTCCTCACTATTATTTATCCCGTTGTTGCTCACTGGGTATGGGGCGGAGGCTGGCTCGGTGCGCTAGGTATGCAGGATTATGCCGGATCGACGGTCGTCCATCTTACAGGCGCGACAGCGGCGCTGGCCGCTACGATTTTGTTGAAACCGCGGCTTGGGAAGTACAACAAAGACGGTAAACCGAACAGTATTCCGGGTCATAACCAAGTGTTCACTGTACTGGGTGTAATTATCCTTTGGATTGGTTGGTTTGGCTTTAACCCGGGCAGTGCACTAACACCGCTTGGAGACGGGTTCTTCGGTTACGTCCTGATGACAACGAATCTGGCGGCAGCAGCCGGAGCCGTAGCGGCACTTCTTATCTCTTGGGCGGTTATGGGTAAATCCGATATTCCAAGCATGCTTAACGGTGTGTTGGCCGCACTGGTTGCGATCACAGGTTCTTGTGCATTTGTTGAAGCTTGGGCTTCCATTGTGATCGGGGCCGTGGCTGGGGTGCTGACCTTCTTTACGGCAAGATGGTTTGAGCGTGCGGGGCTGGATGATCCGATCTACGCCTTCTCCGTACACGGTATGGCCGGGGTGTGGGGCGCGATTTCCACCGGTTTGTTTGCTACTCCAGAGCTGGCTGATAAAACCGGTGTAGGTTCGGCAGGCCTGTTCTATGGTGGCGGCTTCGGACAATTGGGAGTGCAAATTTTGGGAGTTATCGGTACATTCGCATTTGTTCTCGCTATTTCATTCCTCTTGCTTGGCGGTATGAAGTGGCTGATGGGTCTGCGTGTCACCGAAGAGGAGGAAATGATGGGTCTGGATATCAGCGAGCATGGGACATATGGATATCCGGAGCAAATGAATCAGCTTCTTTCCGGAACTACGGCGCCTGGTGCTAACGTGAAATCGGTGCCGGATGGTCCGAGAATCGTGAAAAATGATACCGCTCTGTAACAACCAAAGGCCAAGTTTAAACATCCTTGAAAAGAAGGGAGTCGGCCTATGAGTTACGAAACGGCGATGAATCATGTCGGTTTCCAAGCAATCCGGTCGGCTTCCACTCCGGAGTTGCTTAGGTCGGCACGATTAGAAGAGCAGATGACTCTTTTGGGCAGATTCTCATCTGCAAAGATCGAAGACTGGAATCGGGATGCATCTACACTGCAGGATGCGGTAATGTCACAGACTACCATTTTGTGCGAGCAGCAGCTCATCGAGGAGGGCTTCGGCTCTCCTCCTGCTGCATATGCATTCGTTGCTTATGGCAGCGCTGGTCGAGGGGAACAGACTTTATGGAGCGATCAAGACAATGGGCTGATTATTGATAACAGTGAGGATCCGCAAGTAGAGTCGTATTTTGATCTGTTCGGGTTGCGGCTGTCGCAGTTACTTGAGGAAATCGGGTACCCGCCTTGTCCGGGCAAGGTGATGGTGTCGAACCCGTTATGGCGAAACAAGGTGGATGACTGGGTGAAGCAGCTTGAAAGCTGGAGAGAGCAGCCAGGCTGGGAGCAGATCAGATATTTGATGATTGCTGCGGATATGCGTCATATCTCCGGTGAATTCAAGCTCACGGAGAAGCTGCGGCGGGAGATGCATGAGATTTTTGAACGAGATGTTACTCCCGAACGGAATCTTGCTGAAGCTGTGCTGCGCAACACGGTCCGTCACAAAGCCGCGCTCAATGTGTTGGGCCAAGTGATAACGGAGCAAACCGGAGATCATGCCGGTGATTTCGATGTGAAATACGGGCTTTACTTACCAATAGTTAATGCAGTCCGGTATTTGGCCATAGAGTACGGGATCAGCGCCTCTTCTACGCAAGAGCGGTTATTCCAGTTGAACCGGCTTGAAGCTGTGCCTTACCGGTGGCTGGAATCATGCCAGGAGGCCTTGTATACCGCACTCAGGTTTAGATCGATGACTTCTTATATAGAAGAAGACGGTATGCTGTCGGGCACTGGATATTTGCCTCAGACCCTGCTTAAGCAAAAAGAGATCCGACGTGAACTGCGTGAGGCGCTGGGCACAGTGAAGCTTATGTATAGAACTTTACAGCGGCAGCAACGATACGCGGAAAGGAAATGGTTATGAAGGAACCGATGAAGGGAACCGGCGGATTTTGGGATGCGTTGAAGGGCGGGGGACTTTCACCCCGGATCGCCTCTATGCTCGGAGCGCCCAGTGCACAGCAGATCGCGTTTGTGCGTTCGCTGACAAAGGGACAGCGCCGCCCCGAGACGCTTCATATTCCGTTAAGCCAATTGAAGACCGCGGTGTTCGATCTGGAGACGACCGGATTCCATTACCATTACGGGGATGAAATTTTGTCATTCGGAACCGTTAAGGTCGATGGGGAGCGGATTACGGGAGAGGTTTACTATTCGCTATGCAAACCGGCGTGCTCTATTCCGGAGCGTATTGTTGAACTGACGGGCATCACTCCCGAAATGGTTCAGGACGCGCCTCCCTTGCTTCAAGCTTTGCGAGAATTCATGGCGTTTGTAGATGACAGGGTGCTGATCGCCCACGGGAGTGCTCATGATAAAGCCTTTTTGGATGTCGCGCTCTGGAAAACGACGAAAGCGCATCTCGGTCACAGAGTGCTGGATACGATGATGATCGCAAAGAAGCTGGAACCGGAGCGGAAAATATCCTCACTCGACGATTGGCTTACGGTGTATGAGATCCCCATCGGACAGCGTCATCACGCGCTGGAGGATGCCAAAATGACGGCCGTTTTGTGGAAAGCGTTGATCGGACGCTTGAGAGAACGAAGCGTCATCACTTTGGGTGATCTTTACGCCTTCCTCAGTAAGACATGATCAGGTTCTCAAGGAAGTATGAACCGTTACTTCGTCTGGCAACCGAATATGCGTTAAGGTAGAGACCGTCCGGGGAACCGGGCGGTTCTTTGGTTTGAACAGAGCCATTGCCTTCAGGGATTGAGCTTCCGATGAGATACAGCGAGAGAAGGGAGCCGAAATACTGAAGTCCCTCCATATCTGAAAGAGAAGGGCATGGGGGCGATGTCGGGTGAGTGTGAAAGATTCCGACCAAGTCGGAATTATAACAGCAGCGAACCCATTCAGCCGGATCGAATACGAAGGCATGAAGGGGATTGGCCGCAATATTGGAAAGGGGAGCATACCCGTTGACCTGAACCACTTCCTGTTCGAGACTGCCAAAAAGAGCACCGCAAGCCTCTTGGGGATAACGGTTAAGACCATCTTCTGCTAAGAGGTCCCGGATAGGTTTCGGTAGTTTCAGCAGGCAGGGGCGGGCCTCGGGGTTCTTGAATTCATTCATCGGGAATCTCCTCTATTTATGAATTGTAACTATTTGCAGAATCGGGGTACAATAGTTAGGAACTGTAGATGAAAGCAGCATATATACCACCATAACATAAAGGAAGTAGTCAAATGAAACGGAATAGATGGATTTTGGCCGCTCTGCTCGTCCTGCTGGCTGCCGCATTATACGAAAATTACGGAAATGGAATTAAGTCATTTTTGGGGATTGAGAAGAACGCGACGCCGGCCTCCGGGTCGGATCAATCGGTTAGTGCGCTGGTTGCTAAAAATGTTCCAAAGCCGGGAACAAAGGCCCCGGAATTTTCTCTGGTCGGGCTGGATGGGCAATCATATGAGGTGGGAGGCAAGCGTGACAAGCCGTTGCTCCTCAACTTTTGGGCCTCCTGGTGCGATCCTTGTAAGGAAGAAGCTCCGGATCTGGTCAAGCTAGCCGAGAAATACGGTGATCAGCTCGATATGTATGCAGTCAATGTCACGTTCTACGATAAGCTTGAAGATGCCAAGGCATTTGTTGACAATTACGGCTACAGGTTCCCGGTTCTTCTGGATGAGAACGAAGAGCTGTACCGGAAATATAACGGAATCGCTTTTCCGACAAATGTGCTGATCAACGCGGATGGAACGATCCAGGATGTCATCGTCGGCACGCTTTCTCCAGAGGAATTGGAGGCCAAGATCAAAGAGCTGCTGAATGTATAGAAGAGTACGGCGAGCGGGATAAAAAAACCGTCAGGGGAAAGGCAAGGCCTCCCTCTGACGGTTTTTGCAATTAATGATTCACGAGGCCGCGTGAAGATGACTGGATCTCGGTGTAATCCTCGCGCTTCGTCTGCCCGATCAAGGCGTAACGAAGGCTGTCGACGAGCGCCTCCCAGCTGGCTTCGATCACATTGCCGGAGACGCCTACCGTGCTCCACGAGTTCTCGAAGTTCCGGGATTCAATAAGCACTCGAACCTTCGAGGCTGTGGCGTCCTTGTCATCCAGTACGCGCACTTTGTAGTCCGCCAAGTGTATTTCCTGCAGGCCAGGGTAATAAGTGATAAGCGCTTTGCGGAGCGCGTTGTCAAGCGCATTGACCGGACCGTTTCCTTCGGCGGCCGTATAGATACTTGCTCCGTCGATCTTCAGCTTGACGAAGGCTTCGGAGATAACCGGTCTTCCTGCAGACTTCTCTACGAGCATTTTGAAGGATTCGAATACGAACAACTCCTTGAAGTCGCCGTTCGCTTCCCGAAGAAGGAGTTCCAGTGAAGCGTCCGCACCTTCGAATTGATAACCCTGGTGCTCCAGGTCTTTGATTTTTGAAATGACGGCGCGGGTATTCTCGTTCTCGGGATCGAATGGGATGTCCATTTCCTGGGCTTTGGACAGGATGTTGCTCTGTCCGGCGAGTTCAGAGACTAGCACCCGCTGATGGTTTCCGACGGTTTCGGGAACGATATGCTCGTACGTGCGGGAATCGCGCATGATCGCCGATACATGGATGCCGCCCTTGTGGGCAAACGCGGCGTTCCCGACATACGGTTGATTCACCGGCATGTACACATTGGCGATCTCGCTGACGTAGCGGGCTGTGTTAGTTAACTGCTTCAGCCGTTCCGGCTCCAGCACTTCATATCCCAGCTTGAGCTGAAGATTGGGGATGATGGAGCAAAGGTTGGCGTTGCCGCACCGTTCGCCGTACCCGTTCATCGTTCCCTGGATCTGCTCCGCTCCGGCACGCACGGCACTAATGGAGTTGGCGACCGCAAGCTCGCAGTCATTGTGGGTGTGAATGCCAA
>DJTQ01000383.1 GCA_002439285.1 Paenibacillaceae bacterium UBA6304 | reverse complement strand
TTATGGAAAATGCTCGCGATTTGTTGCAAATTATGACGCGCCAGTTCGGGCTGTTGAATAAAAATTGCTGCCGTGTCGAATCCATGGATATCTCCCTGGTCCAAAGCCATATTCTATATGAGGTGAGCCACCGGCATAAACCGTCGATGCAGGAGGTTGCCGAAACGCTCGGAACGGACATTACGACATTCAGCCGTCAAGTCCAGTCTTTGATGAAGATGAACTTGCTGCAAAAAACGCCAGATGCGAATGATCGAAGGGTATACACCCTTTCCTTAACGGAGGAAGGACAATTGGTTGCCGGCTCGATCGATCGGCAGATAAACGATCATCTGGATGAGGTGTTTGCTCATTTGACCGATTTTGAAAAAGAGACGGTGCTGCGGTCTGTCCGGTTGTTTAATGAGGCCATGGCAAAGTCGGAAATCTATGAAAATCCTGTTTCGGATTAGAAGCCAAAAACAGTCGTTTCCTTTTTGGAAGCGACTGTTTTTCTGTAAAGTGTAGGATTAAACGTATAAAGCGGATGAAGTGCTTTTGCAGGATCTGACAAAGCGCCCCATTCGTTCAAGCGCATCGCTCAGCAATTCTCTGGACGCTGCATAGGAGCAACGGATATACCCCTCGCCTCCAACTCCAAAAACATGACCGGGTACGGTGGCGACACCCTCTTCCTGCAACAACCTCCTGGCAAACTGCTCAGAGCTCAGTCCTGTCGCCGTGATGGACGGAAAGGCATAAAAAGCCCCCTCCGGCAGATGACATCTCAAACCCATCTCATTCAGCCCCTGTACGAACATCTCTCTGCGTCCGTGATACTCCGCTTTCATCCGGTCCTTGGCGTCAAGCCCGCTGCGCAGCGATTCCAATGCGGCAATTTGACCTAGAACGGGAGCGCACATCATCGTATACTGATGGATTTTTAACATCCCGGCGATCAGATCCCGGTCACCGCAAGCATATCCGATGCGCCAGCCCGTCATCGCAAAGGCCTTGGAGAAGCCCCCGATTACAATGCATCGCTCTTTCATGCCCGGAAGCGAAGCGATACTGACATGTTGCCGTCCATAGGTTAGCTCGGCATAGACTTCATCCGAGATGACCAAGAGATCATGAGCTATGACCAGTTTGGCGATCGGCAGCCAGTCTTCTTCCGTCATGATCGCACCAGTAGGATTGCACGGATAATTCACGACCAGCACCTTGGAACGTGGCGTAATCCGCGTGGCCAGTTCCTGTGCCTCGAGTTTGAAGTTCCGCTCCGCGGAGCAAGGAATTTCCACGACCTCCGCCCCGTGGAGGCGGGCAATCGGTGAATAAGCAACATAACCGGGCGCCGGAATCAGCACCTCGTCCCCCGGAGTCAAGCATGTTCGTAGAGCCAAATCAACCGCTTCACTACTCCCGACCGTAGCCAGAATTTCATGATCCGGTTCATATCTTAACTGGAAGCTTCTCTCCAAGTAGAACGCGATTTCCTCCCTTAACTCAGGTAGACCCGCATTGGACGTGTAACTTGTCTTCCCTTCGTTTAAGGCCCGGATGCAAGCCTCGCGCACATGTTCCGGCGTGACGAAATCCGGTTCCCCTACCCCTAACTGGATGATATCTTTCCGTCCCGTGTCCGTCTCAAAAAAAGCACGGATGCCGGATGGCGGAATTTCGCGGACCATCGGTGCAATCCTCTCATTTCCCATAACCGGCCACCCTCTCCTCTTGAATGTCCGAAATCTGCTCTCCGTCCTGTTCCCGCTTTTGCAGCGACATCTCGATAATGCGATCCAGCAAGCCGCTAAATGTCAGGCCCGCTGCCTGTGCACTCTTCGGCAACAGGCTGTTCGGCGTCATCCCAGGTAGCGTGTTCACTTCCAGTACATAGGGAATCCCATTACGCAGAATGATGTCGATGCGGGCATATACGCTGCATTTCAACATCCTGTAGCAGCTAAGCGCTACCTCCCTCACACGTTCCTGCGTTTCCGCCGGCAAAACAACGACCTGTTCCTCCGCCCCTCCGTCCTGATACTTGGCGTCATAATCAAACCAAGCTGCAGCTTTCGAGGTGATGCCGATGATGGGCAGCAATTCCCCGCCGAGAATCGAGCAGGTGATCTCTTCCCCCTCCACCAACTTTTCGATGATGACGGAGGAATCCCACCGAAGCGCCTCCCGTACGGCATCTTCAAGCGATGCTTCATCTGCAACCGGTAACGTACCGACGCTGGACCCGCCTGAATTCGGTTTGACAAATACCGGATATCCCAACCGGGCCACGGCTTCTGCGTCATATTGCTCCATTCCGTTCCAACATAACCAATCCGGCGTTGGGATTCCTTCGGCGCGGAGTACTTGTTTGGACTTATTCTTATCCATGCATAGGCCGCTGGATTCTACGCCGCTTCCTGAGTAAGGAATGCCAAGTGATTCCAATGCCGCTTGGACCGTTCCATCCTCCCCGTAAGTGCCGTGAAGCGCGAGGAGCGCGAAATCGATGCCTTTCATTTTCTCGCTCAGGTCTTCCTGCTGCACAATCTCGACCGGAACAACCTCGTATTTACTGCGATCCAAATGAGCCAGCATTTCTCTGCCCGTCATCAATGATATTTCGCGTTCCGAGGACATACCTCCCATTAATACGCCAACTTTCATACTATGCACCCTCTATCCCCTAAGTTGTTTGGCGGCCATTTCGCCGATAATTCTTAGCCCCGTATCAATATCACTTTCAGCCACCCGCGAGAAACCGATCCGCATCGTATTCCCTCCGCCCCCGTCCGTAAAGAACATATCTCCGGGAGTGAAAATCACGCCCTTTGCGGAGCACGCTTCCAGCAGCCGGTGAGTTTCGAAGTTGTCCTCGAATTCAAGAAAAAGGTGCAACCCGCCGTCCCCCGACACTTTGGCAAACGGGATGTATTTCTCGCAGCACAACCGTGTCCATTCATATTTTCTTTTGTACTCGGCCCGGGCTTTCTTCAAATACTTCTCCAAATGACCGTTATGCAAATATTGAAACAAGACCGACTGGTCCAGCGTCGAAGTATGAATATTCCGGGCGCGTTTGATGCTCTCCAGATAATCGACGAGCTCTCTATCGGCTAGGACCCATCCGACCCGCAGTCCGGGAAAGAGCACTTTCGAGAAGCTGCCGATATAGATCACGCCGTTCCCTCGTCCCGCTGTGGCGATCAAGGGAAGGGCATGAGAACCCGAATAGCGAAGCTCCTCGTTGAAGCCGTCTTCGATCACCGGAATCTGATGCTCAGCCATCATTTTCATCAGGGCGATTCTTTTGCCGGGTGAGGTCACAATCCCTGTCGGATTATGATAGGACGGCACGAAATAGGCGCAATCGTAAGATCGTTCGGACAAAGCCCGCTCCAACTCCCGGAGATCGATGCCGTCATGCTCCATCGGAATGCCCGTGATCGCGAAGCCGTTCAGCTTCAGGTTCTTGATGGCCGTATGATGTGTCGGATTCTCGCACAGAACAGTTCCCCCGGAATTCTTGCCAAGCGCAGACAAAATAAGGTCGAATCCCTCGGTAAACCCGCTGGTGATCAGCATATCTTTGCCTTGCAAATCTACGCCTTTTTGTTCCATGTATCTCATCAGCACCTCGATCAGAGGCTTATACCCCTTCGCATATCCGTAATTCAGCAGAACATTCCCCTCAATGGCCATCCGATCCAAAAAGGCCCGCTTCACATTTTCCAGATCAAACAATCGTTCGTCCGGCGCAATGCTCGTAAAAGATATCGTATTCTTGCTGGCGCGAATACCTCGCTTCATCCGGTCCAGTTCCACCGCCTGCCGTGCATACCCGTTCAAGCGGGTTGACCAATCCGTCTGCCAGGAAGGAACGGCATCGCCGGTTGCCGCCGATATGTTCGATAACGCAGCCACATAGCTGCCTTTGCCTTTAAGGGTGTATACGAAGCCTTCCTCTTCCAAACCCTCATAAGCAGCTATGATTGTGTTGCGGCTAACGCCAAGCTGCTGACCCAACTCGCGCGTGGATGCGAGCTTCTGATCGCCCTGTAGCGCACCTTTTAGAATCAACCGTTTTATATATTGTTTCACCTGAAGATGAACCGGAGTGTCCTCCTCCAGGATCTCGAAATCGTTAAACATCACAATCTACCTCCAACCACATCATGACACATCCGGGGAAGATATGAAAAGAACCACGGTTCTCCATTTTTGACGGAGGCGTGGTTCCCAGGTTCACAAGCATGTTCGATCGGATATGAAATGGACTGATTTAACGTTTCAGGGTCATGCCGTAGTAATCGGGATAGATCAGCTTGAATCCTTGTTTCTGATAAAACTGAAGGCCGGCTAAATCCGAGACCACCAGGATCTGGGCCTCTTGTGGAGCGTTTTGATGAAGGTAATCCAAAATCTCAAACATCAGCATATCACCTGCATTCGTCTCCTGAAATGCCGGTTTTACGATCACATCCACAATTTGAAAGTAACATCCGCCATCCCCTATGATTCTCCCCATTCCGACAATACCGGAGTCCTCTCCTCTAAGCATCACGCCAAATAGTGAATTCGACAAGGCCGCAGCGATATCATCCCTTTCTGCAGGAGTGACTAGGCCAGCTTCCTCGCGTAATTCCAAATATTCTTTTACTGTCGGCACTTCATGAAATATGTTCTGCATATCAGGCACTCTCCTTTTTGAGTACAGGCTATACCACGAATATACAACATTCATGCAAGTGCGAAGGTTTGAGCGTAGATCTATTGAAATTCTGCACGATAACTCATTCAAGTCTATCATGCATCTTTAAGGTTTTGTTCTAAGGTTTGTCGGGAACTACCGCTTCTGTTATAGTGATCCTCATCAGAGGCCCAATATGGAGTTATGGGAGGTAATAAGCGTGGAATACTACAAGCCCGTCGAAATCGCCAGAGAACTTCATATCAGTACAAGCGCCCTACGGCATTATGAATCATGGGGTGTGGTACCGGCCCCAGCCCGCGCTGCTAATGGTTACCGTCT
>DJTQ01000250.1 GCA_002439285.1 Paenibacillaceae bacterium UBA6304 | reverse complement strand
CCGCTACAACCAGGGAGTATTTACTGCCGACCTTGCCCAACATTTTATCAATCGATGGATACAGCATTAAGACACACCTCTTCTATTAGACTCATTTGCCAATCTGCAATTCCTTAGCCTTGTTCTTAACCTTACAATGTTCGGCCACGATAATCGATTCTATTCTTTGACATGCCAGATCGATCTCGTCATTCACGACCGCATAGTCATAATTCTCAAGCAGACCGATCTCAGAAGCGGCTACAGACATCCGATGGTCGATTGTTGCCTGGCTTTCCGTCCCCCGGCCCTGAATCCGGCCTTTTAATTCATCCAGTGACGGCGGCAGTAGGAAAACAAAAATACCTTCCGGGAATTTTTCTTTGACCTTAAGCGCCCCTTGAACTTCGATCTCCAGAATGATGTCCTTGCCACTTTCGAGCGTCTGTTCTACGAAATCTCTTGGTGTCCCGTAATAGTTCCCTACATACTCCGCATGTTCCAGCAGTTGATCCTTTTCGATCATTTCCAAGAACTGTTCACGGGATCTAAAAAAATAATTCACTCCATGCTCTTCGCCGAACCGTGGACTCCGCGTAGTCGCCGAAACGGAATAGACGAGCTCGGGCAAACGCTGCCGCAGCTCGTTACATACCGTACCTTTTCCTACACCCGAAGGTCCTGATAATACAATAAGTAACCCTTTAGCCATATTTCTCTCCATTTTATTCGTCGTTGTCGTCATCTTTGGTGGAAAGGCGATGGGCGACCGTTTCCGGCTGTACCGCCGACAGGATGACATGATCGCTGTCCGTAATGATCACCGCACGGGTGCGGCGGCCGTATGTAGCGTCGATCAGCATATGACGGTCCCTTGCCTCCTGAATAATCCGTTTGATGGGAGCGGATTCCGGGCTCACGATTGAAATGATCCGATTGGCCGATACGATATTCCCAAAGCCGATATTAATAAGTTTAATAGCCATGTTAAGGTAGTTCCCCCTATTTTACTTGACTCAACTGTGTCAAATGTGACGCTATTCGAGATTCGCCGCCTGCTCGCGAATTTTCTCCAGCTCCGCTTTCATTTCCACGACACGGTTGACCAGAGCCAAATGATTGGCTTTCGATCCAATCGTATTCGTTTCCCGGTTCATTTCCTGTATCAAAAAATCAAGCTTGCGCCCTACCGGCTCGGAAGCCTGCAACAACGCCCGGCATTGTACGAAGTGGCTTCCCAGCCGGGTCAGCTCTTCGTCAATATTCGAACGATCCGCAAACACCGCCACCTCCATGGCGAATCGGTGCTCATCAAAAGCTCCTTCAAGCAGTTCAGATAGACGTGCTTTGAGCCGGTTCCGATAGTCGATTACCACCTGAGGAGACATTGCGACAAGCTCCGCATGGATCTGTTCCAGCCTTAAGAAGCGCCGCTCCAAGTCTGCGGCCAAATGAAGCCCTTCCTTCTTGCGCATTTCCAGCAGTCCGGCGAGTGCTTCCTCCAGTCCATCAACGAGTACGCTCTCCCAAGCCTCGCCCGCAACATCTCCATCCAGTGCATGATCCGGCGATATTAAAACATCAGGCAGAGACAGCAGATCCTTTGCGCTTAACGAACCATCCAATCCGTATTGTACCTTCAGATCTTCGGCCGCACGCAAGTAAGACTCCACCACGCCTGAATTCAGAACAAAAGGCAGGGTACTATCGTCATCCTGCTCTTTGGTGATATATACATCAACCCGTCCCCGTTTTAAGTCACGCTGAACCAATCGCCGCAACCCGTCTTCGTAACATGTCCACTCCCGCGGCATGCGCAGGACGACTTCGGAATAGCGGTGATTGACGGATTTTATTTCAAATTGAATGATATACCCGCCGAAGACTCTGGCGGAACTACCGTATCCTGTCATACTGTGAGACAAAGGCATCACATCCGTTATCCTATTGTAATTGATAATTATGAACGAGACAAGTGGCCCGCCATCTGTTTCGATTTCTCATAGACATAATTCGTTAAAGCGACATTCATTTCATAGAACATAAACGGAGTCATTAAATAAATTCCGTTAAAATGCTCCATCGCGGTATCGAGCAATTCCTTCGCGATTTCCACGCCCATGGCACGCCCTTCCGGTCCCTGCAATCCTTCCATCCTTTTACGGACCTCGTCGGAGAGCTGGATGCCCGGTACCTCATTATGAAGGTATTCCGCATTTTTACCGCTAGCAAGAGGCATGATCCCGATAAAAATAGGAATATCCAAATGGGCCGTCGCCTGTTTGATCGCCACGATAAGCTCAGGGTCATACACAGGCTGGGTCATAATATAGTCGGCACCGGAAGCGATTTTCTTCTCCAGCCGCTCCACCGCTTTATGAAGATACTTCACGTTCGGATTAAAAGCAGCGCCGACAACGAATTTCGCTTTTTGCTTTAGCGGTTTGCCGGAAAAAGCCACACCCTCGTTCAGCTGTTTGATCATGCGAATGATTTCGAAAGAGGTCGTGTCATATACGGAGCTAGCACCCGGTAAATCCCCGAAACGGGCCGGATCTCCCGTCACGGCCAGGACATGATCGATGCCAAGCGCATCGAAGCCCATCATATGCGATTGCGTCCCGATCAGATTGCGGTCACGGCAGGCGATATGAATAAGAGGGCGCAGACCCAGCTTGAGCTGCACCAGATGACCCAGCGCCATGTTGCTCATGCGCGTCACGGCCAGTGAATTATCCGCAAGCGTCAGTGCGTCCACACCTGCCTCTTTAAGCGCAGCGGCCCCTTCCATGAATTTGCCGATATCCAGGTCCCGCGGCGGGTCCAGCTCCACGATCACCGTGTGGCGCTCTTTGACAAGCTCCGTGATGCCGCGAAGTTGACCGTGATCCGCTGAGCCGCCCGGTTGCTCCACGGCAGTACCGAGAGTTACCGACTCCCGCGGTTTCGGCAACGACTTGCCCTGTTGGAGCGACTTCGCCTGGTATCCCTGCAACGCTTGCGCCGTAGCCGCGATATGCTCCGGCGTCGTTCCGCAGCAGCCACCGATGAGGCGGGCGCCCAACTCTGCAAAAGAAACGGCGCATTCCCCCAAATATTCGGGAGTGGCTCCATATACATCTTCTCCAACCACATAATCCGCCAACCCCGCATTCGGGAAAACGGAAAGCGGAACAT
>DJTQ01000236.1 GCA_002439285.1 Paenibacillaceae bacterium UBA6304 | reverse complement strand
GCGAGGGCCAGGCCGCAGTGGGTGCTGGTGGCCCGTTTTGCCGGGTAGGCGGAGGTCTTTCAGGCGTCGGCGCCGGGCGGGAAATGGCCCGCGGGGGTGGCAGGGGAGGCCGGCCGGGCAGCGCAGCCGCCGCTCCGCGGCGACGCGGCGGCTGCCCCGGCGCCCGGCCACGGCGGCCAGGCGGCAGGCTCGGCCGCTGCTGGAGACAAGGCTACGCAAGCGGCCTTGTCCTCAGCGGCGCTGGCGGATGCCGCAGCGCCGGAGACCGGTGTCGCTGCAAACAACTCTGCCCGCGACACGCTAAAAGGCCTGCTGCTGCAGGTTGCCGCAGCAGATGATCTGCCTGCGCCCCTTCAGGAGGCGGCCCGGCAGATCGTTCAGCAGCTGACCGGCCAGCAGCTGCTGCTGACAACGGACCGGACCACGCCGTTTGCGCAGGTTACGATGTTCCTGCCTTTTGTCGGTCCGGACGGAGAACAGACCGCGTCGGTCCATATTGAGTCCCGCCGCGGCCGCAAAGGCGAACTGGACGCCGCCAATTGCCGGCTTTGGTTTGATCTGCAGATGAAAGCGTTGGGCCAGATTATGGTCGATGTTCAAGTTGCAGATAAAAAAGTACTGCTAAAAATATTCAGCGAGCAAGAAGCGACGGGGGTATTCTTGGAATCCAGACAGCCGGAAATCGAAAGCGCACTGGAGTCCGCAGGATACCGGCTGCTGTCCCTCAAAGCAGAGCCGTTGATCACGGCAGAAGCAGGAGAGAGTATGGCGGGTCAAGAGCTGGGGCAATCGCAGTCCTATGCGCCAAGTCCCTATAAAGGGGTGGATTACCGGATATGAGCAAGAACGAGAGTCAACGACCCCTCAGTTATAAAAAGGCAGTAGCTTTGAAATACGACCCTATGCAAAATGAAGCGCCGATCGTAGCCGCTAAAGGGAGCGGGCTTTTGGCGGATAGAATCCTGGAATTGGCACGCGAGCATTCCATCCCGGTTCAGGAAGACGCAGCGCTTGTAGAAGTGCTCTCGAAACTGGATCTGGACCGCCAGATTCCCCCGGAACTCTATTCCCTTGTTGCAGAGATATTAAGCTTTATTTACCGTTCCGATAAACTTGCGGAGAGAGGGATGAAGCGTGATTGAGCGTAACGCCCGTGATGCCCATAATTCCCTTGACAATAACTCCAATAATATAGAAACCTCTGGACAGCATTTTACTCCAGGTCGAAAAGCTCAGGAGCTGCCTGCGGAACGGCCTAAGGATGGCCGGAAAGCCCGCGGACAGCAGGCAGAACAGCTTGCGGCGGATTATTTGATTGGACTGGGCTATGAAATCTTGGTGAGGAATTGGCGGTGCCGCACCGGTGAATTGGACCTTATAGCATGGCAGGATAATGTTCTTGTCATCGTGGAAGTGCGCAGTCGAAGCAAACGTGGAGGTGTCTTCGGTACGCCTGCCGAATCGGTTACTCCGCGTAAGATCAAGCAGGTCCGAGATACAGCAGCCGTTTATATGCACCATACTTCAAGGAATAATGCCCCTGTTCGCTTTGATATGATCGGCGTTGTATTGCGCCCTGATGGCAGCGCAGATTCTCTAGACCATATCATTGCTGCATTTTAGGGAGTATGGATAGGCGTGACGGCACAACGGAAATCAAAATTACATATTTTGCTGATTGCAGATAAATTCTTCGCACTCAAACTCAAACCCACATAACCCGCCGGTGCCTCTAGCTCCAGCGGGTTCTTCATATTCATCTTGGAGCAGGAGCAACAGCTAGAATATAGCGTCCTGAGCGCGTTTGTCCAGATGTCGGTATTGGATGGCCTCAGCGACATGCGCGGCCATAATTTCCGGCGCCCCCTCTAGGTCAGCGATTGTTCGCGATAATTTTAAAATGCGGTCATAAGCACGCATACTCAGACCGAGGGCGTCGAATGAGGATTTTAACAATAATCCTGCCTCTGGATGCAATTTGGCAAACCGTCTCAGCGTGCCGCCGGATAGTTCGCTGTTGCGGGATATGCCTTGATTGCGGTAACGATGGAGCTGAATTTGTTCAGCTTTCTCTACCTCAAGCCGCATTTGCTCTGAAGATAGCGGAGTTGCATCGTTTTGCCAGTTTGTGGGCCGCGGTACTTCCACGTGCATATCAATCCGGTCAAGCAGAGGCCCGGAGAGTTTTTCCCGGTACTGGGCGATGCGAAAAGGGCTGCAAGTACAAATTGGCTGTGGGGGTTCAGATCCCGAAAAGCCACACGGACAAGGATTTAACGACGTTGCCAGTAGAAATTGGGCCGGAAAGGTAAAGGAAGCCTTCGATCGACTGATTGTCACTCGATGTTCCTCCAGGGGTTGGCGCAGCATTTCGAGCACCTGACGTGTAAACTCCGGGAGTTCATCCAGAAACAATACGCCACGGTGGGCTAAACTGACCTCACCCGGTTTGGGAATGCTGCCGCCTCCGACCAGGCCACCGCCAGAAATGGTATGATGCGGAGCGCGGAACGGGCGCTCTGTGATTAATCCTGTTTCTGAAGGATTGAATTTGCTTGCGGAGCTGTAAATTTTGGTGACCTCCAGCGATTCGGCGGAGGTAAGCGGAGGTAGGATGGTCGGCAGTCTGCGGATCAGCATCGTTTTTCCGGTGCCCGGCGGTCCGATCAGCATGATGTTATGCATTCCGGCAGCCGCAATGGTTAGCGCTCGTTTAATATGTCGCTGCCCCAGCACATCGCTGTAGTTTTCAGACGGTTTGGAGACGCGATTAACATTAGCAGCAAGTGGAGAAAACGGATTATGAGGTTGCTGTCCCCGCTGTAAGTGGGACAGCGATTCAAGAACTATCACTTCCTTTGTGTCATGGGATCGATTGGATCTCATCCCTCCGGGAGACAGCTGATTTAAATGGCCGAGTCCGTATACGGTGATTCCGTCCAGCAGCATGGCTTCCGGAACGTTGTCTTCCGGTACGAGCACAGCGTGGAATCCGTGACGCCGCGCCAGATCGACCATGGGAAGAACGCCGGAAACGGGGCGCAATGCTCCATCCAGGGATAGTTCACCAATGATCAGCAGGCGCTCATTATCGGGTAGGACGACCTGACCGCTGGAGGTTAAAAGTCCAAGCGCAATCGCCAAATCAAAAGCAGTTCCTTCTTTTCTGAGGTCGGCAGGGGCGAGGTTGATAGTGACCCGCTGGAGGGGGAAAGAGTAGCCGCAATTTTTTATCGCAGCCCGGACCCGGTCCACGGCTTCCCGGACCGCGGAGTCCGGAAGGCCGACGATATGGGTCTGTGGAATCCCGTTAGACAAGTCTACCTCCACTTCGATCATTACCCCGTCAATGCCATATAAACAAGCGCTATAAAGTTTACCATACATAACAAAACACCTCTCTCCCGTTTGTACCGGCCATTCATTATCACAGCCGTCCACGTGGAAAAAAGGTGCTTCCATATTTTCCATAATACTCTTGGTCCGTATATTAGAATTAAAACTTGAAAAAGTCAATAGGATTGAATTTGAACCTCTTTGATATTCTAAAATGCAAGTATCGAATTCACACTTTTTCTAAAAATGAGAGGTGAAGAATGAGATGCAGTTTTTACACATAATGATCGCAATTTGATATTATTTGTCGGTTGAAATCGGCCGTAAAGTGACTTGAAATCCTTGTGATTCATCTCAAATTGAGATGAAAACGATATAAAAAAGTTGTGTATAAATCATGAACTTTTTGAGGAAAGCGTTTTAAAAACATGGTACAATTATTTAGGTTTAATCTATTTTGCATTACTTCCAATACCGCCTGTTGATAGGAGGATTCCCAAGTATGAATATCCATGAATATCAAGGAAAAGAAGTTCTGAAGCAGTATGGTGTTGCTGTCCCTGAAGGCCGGGTGGCATTTACGGTTGATGAAGCCGTGGAAGCTGCAGAGGCGCTGGGCAGTCCGGTGGTGGTTGTGAAGGCGCAAATTCACGCAGGGGGCCGGGGTAAGGCCGGTGGCGTGAAAGTAGCTAAGAATTTGGATGAAGTACGGAACTATGCTCAGGAGATTCTTGGCAAAGTGTTGGTCACGCACCAAACAGGGCCGGAGGGCAAAGAGGTAAAGCGTCTGCTCATTGAACAGGGCTGCGACATTAAAAAGGAATACTATGTCGGCGTTGTAGTCGACCGGGGCACAGGATGCGTGGTTCTGATGGCCTCGGAAGAAGGCGGAACGGAAATCGAGGAAGTAGCGGCGAATACGCCCGATAAAATATTTAAGGAAGTCATTGATCCGGCGCTTGGGCTTCAGGCTTATCAGGCCCGGAGACTGGCTTTTGCCATTAACATTCCCAAAGAGCTTGTGAATAAGGCGGCCGGATTCATGCTTGCCTTGTACGAAGCCTTTGTGGATAAAGATTGCTCTATTGCCGAAATCAATCCACTGGTAGTTACCGGGGACGGCGATGTGATGGCGCTGGACGCCAAGCTTAATTTTGATTCCAATGCGCTGTTTCGCCACAAGGATATTTTGGCGCTCCGTGATTTGGAAGAAGAAGACGAGAAAGAAATTGAAGCGTCCAAGTTCGATCTCAGCTATATCGCGCTTGACGGTAACATCGGATGCATGGTCAATGGTGCGGGCCTGGCAATGGCCACGATGGACATTATCAAATATTACGGCGGCGACCCGGCCAACTTCCTCGATGTGGGGGGCGGTGCAACGGCCGAGAAGGTTACGGAAGCGTTCAAAATCATTTTATCGGACGCGAAGGTCCGCGGGATCTTTATCAACATCTTCGGTGGCATTATGAAATGCGATGTTATCGCATCCGGTGTGGTTGAAGCGGCGGAGCAGGTTGGCTTGGACCGTCCTTTGGTTGTGCGTTTGGAAGGAACGAATGTCGAGCTTGGCAAGAAGATACTCGCCGAGTCAGGACTTGCTATCGTATCTGCGGATTCCATGGCCGATGGGGCCCAGAAAATCGTTGCACTCGTATCGTAACTAAACACCATATTCATGATGGGAGGCTCGAAGTATGAGTATTTTGGTCGATAAAAATACAAAAGTCATTACCCAGGGAATTACGGGGAAAACCGCCTTGTTCCATGCCAAAGGGGCACTGGATTACGGGACGCAGATGGTCGGAGGCACCTCTCCGGGAAAAGGCGGAACATCGGTTGATATCGCTCTTGAAAATGGCGAAACGGTAAGTCTGCCCGTTTTCAATACCGTGAGAGAAGCCAAGGTAGCTACCGGAGCCACGGCTAGCGTCATTTATGTACCTCCGGCATTTGCCGCGGATTCGATACTTGAAGCGGTTGAAGCTGAACTGGAGCTGGTTATTTGCATTACGGAAGGTATTCCGGTGCTGGATATGGTAAAGGTGAAGCGTTATATGGAAGGAAAAAATACGATCCTGATCGGTCCCAACTGTCCGGGCGTCATTACGCCAGGGGAGTGCAAGATCGGAATTATGCCGGGTTATATTCATCTTCCGGGCCATGTGGGCGTCGTATCCCGTAGCGGAACGCTCACTTATGAGGCGGTTCATCAACTGACGACTCGCGGGATCGGACAGTCTTCTGCGGTCGGAATCGGCGGTGATCCGGTGAAGGGATCGGAATTTATCGATATTTTAGAGATGTTTAATGAAGATGACAATACGCATGCGGTGATCATGATCGGTGAAATCGGAGGTACTGCGGAAGAAGAAGCGGCCGAGTGGATCCGTGATAATATGAAGAAGCCAGTTGTAGGCTTCATAGGCGGTGTTACGGCTCCTCCAGGCAAACGGATGGGTCATGCTGGAGCAATCATTTCCGGCGGCAAGGGTACGGCGAAAGAGAAGATCTCGAAGTTGGAGGAATGTGGCATCCGGGTCGCACCGACTCCGTCCGAAATGGGCTCCACACTCGTCAGCGTGCTGGAAGAACGAGGAATTCTGAACAGTTGCACGACACACTAAGGCAAATCTGTTATAATAAGGTAAAGGTAAGCAACCTTCTGGTCCCTGTGGGCGGAAGGTTGCTTTTTTTTGAATGGGGGGGTAAATATGGATAAACGATTGATTTTAATCGGATTGCAGGAAAGCCCGGGACTCGGATGGAAACGCATTTCCGACATTGTATCCAAGAGTGGGGACTGGGAAGGCTTGTTTTCGTATTCTTCTGGAGATTGGATGGGCTGCGGATTGGAAGCGGAGCAGGCGGTCCAGATGGCCAAGCATTTTAAGCCAGAGTGGATTCAGGAGAGAATGCAACTGATGGAACGGAAGGGCATTGTACCGGTCACAATATTCGATGACTCGTATCCTATATTAATGAAGGAAACGGGCAGACCTCCCTGGGTTCTGTACACGATCGGGAATCAAGGTTTGTTGGCAAGCCTCTCGATTGCGATGATCGGAACGCGCATGCCAACGGCCTATGGACGCAAAGTTGGGGTGAGCCTGACCGAAGCTTTATGTTCTCGCGGTGTTACGATTGTCAGCGGGTTGGCCCGGGGCATTGACGGCATTTGCCACGAGGCAGCGCTTCAGGCCGGGGGAAGCACGATTGCGGTCATAGGCACTGCCATTGACGAGATTTATCCTCGCGAGCATGCCTTACTTTACAGAAGGATTGCGGAGCATGGACTGATCCTATCCGAGTATCCGATTGGCACGAAAGGACATCCAGGTCTGTTTCCCCAACGGAACCGTACCATTGCGGGAATGACC
>DJTQ01000235.1 GCA_002439285.1 Paenibacillaceae bacterium UBA6304 | reverse complement strand
GTACAGCATGGTTCTCAAATCGGCGGAGGATGCAAACCGTATTCATCGTCATATTGAAGAGCGGATTGCGGAGTATGCTAAATCGAAGAATCCTGCGGATGCTGCTATTCTTATCGGCGGCGGCGGTTTGACCGGGGTTGAACTCGTTGGAGAAATCGCTGACAAGCTGCCTGAAATGGGCAAAAAATACGGCGTTGACCCATCCGAGATTCAGCTTATGCTCGTTGAAGCCGGACCTAAAATTCTGCCGGTTCTGCCGGATGTCCTGATTGAACGCGCAACGGCCAGCTTGGAAAAACGCGGCGTTAAATTCCTGACCGGATTGCCTGTTACGAATGTGGAAGGTAATGCGATCGATTTGAAGGACGGACAAAAGATCGTGGCTAATACGTTTGTATGGACCGGCGGTGTACAAGGTAATCCGCTTGTCGGAGAGTCGGGTCTCGAAGTTAACCGCGGCCGCGCAACCGTTAACGAATTCCTGCAATCGACTTCGCACAGCGATGTTTTCGTAGCCGGTGACAGTGCGGTATACTTCGGTGCGGACGGACGTCCTTACCCTCCAACCGCGCAAATCGCTTGGCAAATGGGCGAATTGATCGGCTATAATCTGTATGCAGCCTTAACCGGCAAACATTTGGAAGGCTTCAGCCCGGTGAACTCCGGAACCTTGGCCAGCCTGGGCCGCAAAGATGCGGTAGCTACAGTCGGCGCAAGCAACAGCCAACTGCGCGGCTTACCAGCCACGATGATGAAGGAAGCAAGTAACATCCGTTACCTGTCCCACATCAAAGCTTTGGACGCTTTGGCTTATTAATAATTAACAAGTTCAACGGCATATTCATGCCGTGCCTGAAACGAAGAGCCTGTACCTTTGATCGGAGACGCGATCCTGGGTACAGGCTCTTTTTTGCATTCCTTGTCATTTTTTTGCATTCGTACCTACTCTTTTGCATTCGTCGATTTCCTGCAATTCTACAGGAATTTGAATATAGGCAAAAAAAGAGTATCCGCTGAGCCGCAGCCCAGCGAATACTCTCATATGATACCGATCAAGCGGATTACGCTTGGATTAAACTACACCGTGTGCAACCATCGTATCGGCAACTTTCAGGAAGCCGGCGATGTTGGAGCCGACTACGAGATTACCGGCATGGCCGTATTCTGCAGCTGCATTTACGCTGTTTCTGTAAATGTTCTTCATAATATCTTGCAGCTTGGCGTCGACTTCTTCGAATGTCCAGGCCAGTCTTGCGCTGTTTTGCGCCATTTCCAGAGCGGATACGGCAACACCGCCGGCATTGGCTGCTTTGGCAGGTCCGAAGTACACGTCATTGCTCAGGTATACTTCAATAGCTTCCAGTGTGGAAGGCATGTTGGCGCCTTCGGCTACGAATTTCACGCCGTTCGCCACGAGCGTCTTAGCAGCTTCTTCGTTGATTTCGTTTTGCGTAGCGCAAGGCAATGCGATATCGCAAGGAATATTCCAGATGTTCTCGCAGCCCTCATAATATTCAGCGGACGGATGCTCGCTCACATACTCTTTGATCCGTTTTCTTTCCACTTCTTTCAGACGTTTTACAGTATCCAGATCGATACCGTTCTTATCGTAGACATAACCGTTAGAATCGCTGCAAGCTACGACTTTGGCGCCGAGCTGTTGAGCTTTTTCGATGGCATAAATCGATACGTTGCCGGAGCCGGATACGACGACTGTTTTGCCTGCAAAGCTTTCGCCTTTAGTCTTCAACATTTCGTCCATGAAGTACACCAAACCGTAACCGGTAGCTTCAGTACGTGTTAAGCTGCCTCCGTAGGTAAGTCCTTTGCCAGTCAGAACGCCTGCTTCATTTCCGCCGCGAAGCCGTTTGTATTGACCGAACATATAACCGATTTCTCTCGCGCCTACACCGATATCGCCGGCAGGTACGTCCGTGTCGGGGCCGATGTATTTGGACAGTTCAGTCATAAAGCTTTGCGTAAATTTCATGACTTCGTTATCGGATTTGCCCTTCGGATCGAAGTCGGAACCGCCTTTACCGCCGCCAATCGGCTGGCCGGTGAGGGAGTTCTTGAAAATTTGTTCAAAGCCGAGGAATTTAATAATGCTGGCATTCACGGACGGGTGGAAGCGAAGTCCGCCTTTGTAAGGTCCGATCGCACTGTTGAATTGAACGCGGAAGCCGCGGTTCACTTGCACGTTTCCTTGGTCATCGATCCAAGGTACGCGGAAAGTGATCAGTCTTTCAGGCTCAACAATTCTCTCCAGAATTGCGTTGCTTTTGTATTTAGGGTTCTTTGCGAATACCGGCACGAGGGAGTCGAGGATTTCTTTTACGGCTTGATGGAATTCGCTTTCTCCGGGATTTCGTTTCTTGACGGTTTCATAAACATCATTCACGTATTGTTGTGCAGTTTGAAGCTCAGGAGTAGTTTGTGTAGTGATCGCCATTTTTTTTCTCCACCTTTCATTTTTTCATCCTATGGTTTGTTCCATTTTTCACGATTTTTCTAACTCTAATTGTAATATCTATGTAAGATATAAACAAAACTTTATTTAGATGAAGTTGATGACTATTTGAGATGAACTTTACAGTTCGTGTAAGGTAATTGAGGCATCCGAACAAACCATATGCATAAAAAAACCAAGCGGGTCAAGGATTGAGCCGCTTGGCGATAAGATTCAGAGATAGAAGAATTGGATTTACTTTAAGTCATAGTTTTTTCTCGTAAAAAGCCATTTGAAACAATGCCTTCATTCCGATGGCTTCATACAGTCTGTTAGCGCCAGTCAGGCTAGCGTCATCGACACTGAGCAGGACTTGCATTATCCCGTGGGTATATGCGGCGTGAAATACACGTTCCAGCAGAGCGCGGGCGATCCCTTGTTTGCGCCATGTCCGTCTCACGCCGAGGAGATCGACATAGAGGTGATCCCCGAAGTTTTTACTGATAATGAATCCTGCTAATTGTCCATCGGCATGGGCCGTGAACCAAAAGTTCCGGTCATAATGGGCTCCGCTTTTCTCCTTTAACCATTGGGACTTGTCTATTTCATAATAGGTTCTAGTGTCCTGAAATGTCTCGCGGTAAGCGGACCAAAGGAAATCCTCATCGGTTGCGGGATTGTAAAGATCGATAGATATGCCGTTACCCGGAGATGATGAAGCAGGTGGGGTTCGCATCTCCATACTCATCCGGCTATACTTCCGCTGAAAGACGTAACCGCGGGTTTCCAGCAACTGCCGGGCCGCCTCGCTGAGCGCAGGGATGATGTTCGAGAGGATCCAGGCGGTTTCGGGTGAGTCCATTGCATATTCGCGGGCTCTGTTTTCTATGCCTTCAAGGAGAAGAGAACCTAGGCCCTGATTTTTCCACTTGGGGTGGACATAGCCGTAAGAAGATAATCGGCCTTTTTCATTTTCTTCAAGAAAGGCAAAAGCCGCCACCTCACCGTTCAACCGGATCATCCATGAATTCGTGGCCAGCGGAATGTCGCCGCAAATGTCCAGCAAGTCTTCAAGGACGAAATCAGGCTGTCCGTATTCGTCAATATCGCAGGCGACTACAAGCTTCGTAATTTCTTCAGCAAAAGCCAAGTCGGCCGGTTCAAGCGTAACATTTTGCATATGAGCACCCCTGATTTCCCATGAATTTGATTTTATTATTCCATAGGGTTCCATTTTCTGCCACTGGTTTTTGCATTTCCGATAAAGTCCATTCCCCTTGTGATTCGGCAAAATACCCGCTACGCTTAAGGAAGGAATAATACTATAGGATATCAGGAGGCAGACAACATGGATTTGAATATCGGAATTGTAGGTACGGGTTGGTTCAGCAAAGTGCATGGCGATATCTTGGCCGGGATGGACGGAGTTCGGGTTGCGGCGGTCAGCGGGACAAGCTTGCCTAAGGCGGAATCCCTGGCGGCACGTTATCCCGGTGCCCGAGGGTATGCGGGCTTGACCGAGATGCTGGATAGCGGGAAGCTGGATGCCGTCTATCTTTGCGTTCCGCCAATGTCTCATGGAGATATCGAAGCTGAGCTGATCGAGAGGGGGATTCCGTTTCTGGTGGAGAAACCGCTCGGCGCGGAACTCGATATTCCGGTTAAGATTCTGAACAGCCTGGAGAAGAAGCCGCTGATTCATTCCGTGGGCTACCATTTCCGCTACAAAGCTTCCATTCAGAAGCTGCGGGATGCATTGGAAGGCCGGACGATCGGGATGGCCCTTGGCACCTGGATGGGGGATATGCCTCAGGTTTCCTGGTGGAGAAGGCAGGATGGCTCCGGCGGCCAATTTATCGAACAGACGACGCATATTGTCGACTTGCTCCGGTATACGGCCGGTGAAGTGGAAGAAGTTTTTGCAGCCTATGCGAATCGCGTGGTTCATAATCAATTTGAAAACGTGAATGTGGCGGATGTGGGTACAGTTACCTTAAAGCTGCGTAACGGCGCTATCGCGAACATCTCCAATACCTGCGTGCTGCCGGGCGGCGTGGGTGAAGTGGGCCTTAGACTCTATACCGACGGAGGGATTCTGGACTGGAACCCGGACCGTCTGGAGATGACGCAAGCGGGTGAGAAGAACACGTATGCTATCGATGATAATCCTTATGTAAAAGAAAGCGAGGCTTTTATCCATGCGCTGCGGACCGGAGATACGTCGGGGATTCTTTCCGGCTACGCCGATGCCGTCAAGACGCAGCGGGTAACGTGCGCTGCGCTGGAATCAGCAGCCACGGGCAAAGCGGTTATCATCGCTTAATAAATGGGCGGTGGACCCTCAAAAATAATAAAGGCTCTCTTCGCGCTACTGCGTGAAGAGAGCCTTTGTCTATTTACTTAAAATTCCAAGTCATAATTCACGAAGTGAGAATCCCCGTTGACTTCCGTCGTAGTGACATCCCCGCCCAAAAGCCGGGTCAGTTGTATCACGGGACCGACCAGGCGGTCCTTGATGATGACGGGCTGCGTATCCAGATTCACGGCTTCCCCGTTCAGGCTCGCCAGCGGATCATTAACGCTGAGCACGAGCTGTTTGTCTCCACGGGTCAGGGTTGCTTGTTTGGTGGCGGTATCATAGCTGAATTCCGCTCCGATCCCTGTGGCGAAATCCTTCAAAGGAACGCGAACCTGATCCTTGGCCGTGGTCGGGATCTGCTGGAAGGAAGCCGGCTGTCCATCGACGGTCAGGGTGAGCGAGAAGATAGGTCCGTTTTCGTTAATGACCAGGCTCTGCACCTGCTGCTCAAGATCCTTGTTGAACTGATCCACGTTGTCGGCGGTGACTTTGTTCGTTCCTTCGGCGATTTCTTCCGCAATGCGCTGATTCACTTCCGCCGAGTGATGCGATAAGTCTTTGTACACACCGAGGTCATAGGTGATGGAGTCATCGCTTTGGAAGTCGTAAATACTCACATTGTCAAAGGCGCTGAATTGTTCGAACATATAATCTTTCATGGCCATTTGATTGGCGAAACGCTCCGGATTCAGACTGTACCATACTTGCTGGCGGATGACGGAATACGGCGGATAGTAGAACGTGAACTCTACTTCCGGATGTTCCTTGACCAGTCTGAGGATATTGTTCTGGAACCGCTGTTTAACTACGTCCAACGAAGGCTCGTTCTCCGACGTTGTCTGTTCGGAGAGCCAGGCTTCTTTCCATTTGGTCATGACGCGATCCGCGCCATATTTTGCGTAGGATCCCCAGTAATTAAGCTTGTCCAAATTGCGGTATTGGGGGTACTTATCCTTTGGCAGGAACAGTGCACCGAAAGCGTGCTTCACATTGGAGACGTTAAAAATATATTTATAGTCGTTAAGCTTGTTATCATCGTACAAGTAAAAAGGAAATGACTGCTCGTCCCGCACGGAATTTTCACGCAACGAAAAGTAATCGAGGCCCCAAAGCACTTTACTCACCTGTCCGGTACTGAAAGCGACATCGGCGATCATGCTTTGCTCCTTGGCGGTCGAGCCCTCCGTCGACAGCTTAAGCACGTTGCCGCCGAGCGTTTCGCCGACCTGGGAAGGGACGAAATTCTCCGTCATGGAACTGCCGATAATAACCATATCGTATTTGTAATTTTTGGCCAGCCCCGGGTTCTGATAGCGTTGCTCTCCCAAGAATAGAGGCTGGTAAGACGCTTTCCGGTATTGCTGGAGAGGGTCGACGGCATATACGAACGTTCCGACGATCGCGCCGAACAGCACGATAAAAGTGAGGAACGAGACAATAAAACGAAGGTTCTTCAAGAAGTGATCTCCCTTTCGCAGAATGATGAATATCCGGGATATGATTTAGAATGTGAAATACAGGAACTCGCTGACTTGGTTAAAATACAGGACAGAGAACACGAACAAGAACGCAATAAATGCAGCGTATCTCAAGTTAGGCCGGAATTTCTTGTTCATTTCCATCGAATTGCGGGCAAAGACGGCTACTGCCAGTCCTGCAATAATCATCAGGACTTGTCCTAGCAGGCTCATCGACAGGTTGATAGACCCGAAGTCGAACATGCCGCGGAACACCTTGATGGCATCGTCCCAAGTTTTGGCGCGGAAGAACACCCAGCTAAAGTTAATGAACATAAAGGTGATGAACCAGGCGACCCAGTTCGGGAGCACGATCCCGGTTTTTTTCCACAAACGTTGAATGACTTGAGCGACCCCGTGCATTAATCCCCAAATAATAAATGTCCAGCCTGCACCATGCCAGATCCCGCCGATCACGAAGGTGGCGACTAGGTTGAAATACATGCGAAAATGGCCTTTGCGGTTGCCTCCGAGTGGAATATAGATATAATCCTTGAGGAAACGGCTCAGCGTCATGTGCCAACGGCGCCAGAAATCCTGGATGCTGACGGCTTTGTAAGGAGAATTGAAGTTGATCGGCAGCTTGATGTTGAAGAGCATGGCGATCCCGATCGCCATATCGGAATAACCGCTGAAATCAAAGTATAACTGTAAGGTATAGGCCAGGGAAGTAACCCAGGCTTCCACAAAGCCTAAATGAGTAGTTACGTCAAAGCCTTGTGTAGCGATTGGAGCCAAGGTGTCGGCAATGACAACCTTTTTGAACAGGCCGATGCAAAATACAAATAATCCTCTAGCGACATTGCCCGGGATGATTCTCTTGCTGCGGGCCCGGTCGAATTGCGGCATCATTTCTTTATGATGGAGGATCGGACCTGCGATCAGGTGAGGATAGAAAGTTACGAAGAGCACATAATTTACGATGCTGTACTCTTTGGCCGATCCCCGGTAGGCATCAACCAGATAGGCGATTTGCGTAAAAGTAAAGAAGCTGATTCCAAGTGGCAGAGCCAGTTGCAAAAGATGAAGTTGCGCGGAGAACAGCGAATTTACATTGGTGATTAGGAAATCGGCATATTTAAAGTAGCCGAGCAGCAGAACATCCCCGGTAATCGCGAGTGTAAGCAGCAGCTTTCGGACGGACCGGGATTTATCGGCATGGCTGATGGCACGGCCCATAATATAGTTGAAGGCGATAGAAGCGAGAATCAGCGGCAGGGACTTGATGCTCCACCAGGAATAGAAGAATAGGGAGGCAAGAGCCAACCATAATTTTCCGATAACCGGAGGACAAAAGCGATTCAGTAAAAAATAGACGACAAATGTGACGGGCCAGAAGGCAAAAATGAATTCGTAAGAGTTAAACAGCAAGTCCTGTGTACACCTCTTTGCTAGATTAAGAATAGTATCCAAATAATATGATCATAACTCAGATGGCAATATTCGACAATGCAAAAATAGCGATCAAGTTAATCCGCGATAGACTCGAAAAAGAGGCTGTTCCTCCGGGTGGAAGGCAGCCTCATTAATTTGAGCCGACAAAATATTAACGTTGATTTGAATCGGAAAGTTACCGTTAAATTTGATTGTGATTTGAAATGTGCGAATTGTACTAAATGGTTTTATTTAGTAGAATTCCTTATATAACAACTTATATGGAAATTTAAATTTACATATTGTTCGTATAACCTGGCCAGCAGCACTAATTATATCTAAATATCAGTGAACCCTTCATGACTTCTTTGTCTTATCTCCCTGTCCACAGACAAAGCAAGTTGTAATGAAGGGTTCTTTTTATCTAAAGGTTTTAGTTAGGAGGCAGGATTGTGTGGAGCAAAAGGTAGACCCCGATCGTATTAAGGGATTGTCGGATGACATGAAGCGCCTGCAGCAGAGGTTGGGTGACGGAGTAACGGGATTGACGAAAGAACTTGTTGACATGATCACCGATATCAAGCATGACTATCCTGAACCTGAAGTTCGTTCTACAGCGTATGAAACCGAGCGATTGATTCGGGAAATTCGAGACTTGGCCCGGTCGATCGATGACAAGTTGGGGAGTAAAGCATATACGTTGGCGCGCGTGGCCCAAGACTATGTAAGGATAGAGAAGGAAACCGAACAAAAGATTCATGACGCTTTGTCCATGACCTCTCAGATGGAGAGTGTGGCCAGGTTGACAGGAGGTAAGGGACCGGCCGTCACACAAGTCAAATTGGCAGCCGGGACCCTTGAGGAAGATTTTACGGTGGAGCCAATCGTCAACGAGACCAATTTAGCCATGCTGCTCCAGCAATATGAGGATGAAGAAGGATATACACTTTTTGCGGGAGAAGTAATTTATAAGGATTTAACAATGGAACATGTTCCTCTATTCATGGAGTTTGCCCTAGCTAAAGGCTATGACCCCGAAACCTTCGAATATCTGAAATATCGGCATCGTTCGGAAGCCTACAGGCGTTTGGAGGATACGACGACCCGGTTGAAGGCAGAGCAACAGACTTACAAAGAACATCTGACGGATGGGTATGAACATATAGCATTCGGTCGTGGATTTTTTATCGGTCTGGATAACAGCATTAATCAAACCACTGATCAAGTTGTGGAGATTGTTTCGAATCCGATCGATAGTACAAAAGCTGCCTTGCAAGGAATCAAACAGATCTATGTAAATGTAAAAGAATAAGCCGGGAAGTTTATAGATAATCCTCTCGGTTATGTCAAACAGGCGGCCAATAACCAGTGGAACGCGGGCAAGGAACTATATAACGAACTGAAAGATCTTGAACCGAGCCAGCGATGGGAACGGATCGGTGAGATGTCGGGAGAAGCAGCCTATGTAGTCGCCTCGAGTCTTATTGGAGGAGGAGTCGCAGGCCAAGCCGTCAAGAAGGTAAGCTTGATCATGCCTAAGGTCGACGTAGATCTACCGGAGAACCATCGGAACAATAGGGATTTGGAGGAACGAGAGCGTTCTGAGGGGACGGGGGATGGTGACTTTATAATAGACCCTCAAGAAATGAAAAAGTATATTATAGTACCTGAGGATGGATTTCAAGCATTCTTAGAGAGGAAATATATTGAGATTAGAAAATTGGGTTTAGAGGATATTGGAACTGTAGCAAAAAATACAGGATTGACAGAAGAACAAGTACTGAATATGAAAAAGCATCTGTTCTTAGAACTAAAAAAGATATCTATAGGTGGAAAACCATACGAAAAGTTATATTTTCAGGCAGACCCAGAGATCGCATATGCTTGGCAGAAGGCTCAAAAGGGTGAACTTAAAGATAAGGAAAAGGAGTGGTTTAAAAAATTAGCAGATCATGAGACTACAGAACAGGAATTAATGAACGGAGGTATGCCTTTAAGGGATCAATCTTCATGGAATCCAGTGTCAGAAGTATACGATATTAATCCTTCGAAAAATGCACATGATAAAGCTAATCTTACAGCACCAAACCCGATTGATCCATTTCCAGGCTATGATTCAGGTTCAGATTTCATTAAACATATGGATGAAGACATTGACTATTAAAAGTTTGAGGTGAGAAAAATGTATTTGGATAATGCTGTGCAAAGGATAAATACCATAAACTGGGATATAGTAGGTTCAAATCCATCTAAAACAGATACACATTTAGGTTATGAATTTTTGAGAAGATTAGCTCAATTCTTTAAAGAGCAATCAATAAAGCCAGTACCTCCTCTATATGCAAATATAGCAAACCTATTAGGTGACTCAGAAGAAGTAAATATTTCGGACTATTGTAATTCAGAAGCAACAAAATTTTTAAGTGAGAATATGTTCGTTGGGAAAATATTCGGGTATTATTTACAATTAGCAAAGTATGCAGACAAAAATCCAGACGCATTTATTTATTTTAGTGTATACGAACCATTAATCAAAATTATTGAAAAGGGAGGGCTGTTTATTCTTAGACATCTTGAATTAGATATAGCTCAAGTTGCAAACTTCCCCTTGCAGGGATGGTATGAAAGGTTTTTAAAAAAAGAAGCAATTGATATTAATGAATTGTGAAGTTTTAGCGGTAAGTGACCCTTTGGAGGGCAACCCAAGGCCAATGGCACCATCATCAATCATTAACCCATAACCCATGTAATACCCGTATTAAGGCTTTCTAATATTTTTGTGCGCTCATTAAAGCTTTAATTGTATTACCTAAATATCAATATTGCATTACATCAAACAGATCAATTATGGTTAGATACCACCATGATCGATCTGTTTTTTGTTGGCTTCAGCAAAAACCCCCAAAAAATGACCCCGCCAACCGGCAGGGTCCATAAGAGAAATTTATATGTGAAAATTAGGAGGAACAATAATTAGAGGAAACTTAGATAGCTTCCAATTAACGAATCAGCAACGAAACCAGCATTGGCGCCACGCCCAGCGTAAACAGGGCGGCCAGAATCATCGAAATGCTGGAGATGGTACCTGTCAAAGAACTGAGTTTGAACGCTTTGGAGGTACCCGTGCCGTGCGCGCTTGTTCCGAACAGGACGCCGCGGGTAACTTCGCCTTCGATGCGGAACAGCTTCATGACCATCGGTCCGAGCATCGCGCCCAAAAGGCCGGTCAAAAAAAGGTAGACCCCGATCACATTAAGGGACTGTCGGATGAAATGAAGGCCTGCAGCATGACTATCCTGAACCTGAAGTTCGTTCTACAGCCCGGCCGTCACACAAGTCAAATTGGTAGCCGGGACCCTTGAGGAAGATTTTACGGTGGAGCCAATCGTCAATGAGACCAATTTAGCCATGCTGCTCCAGCAATATGAGGATGAAGAAGGATATACGCTTTTTGCGGGAGAAGTAATTTATAAGGATTTAACAATGGAGCATGTTCCTCTATTCATGGAGTTTGCCCTAGCTAAAGGCTATGACCCTGAAACCTTCGAATATCTGGAATATCAGGATCGGTCGGAGGCCTACAGGCGTCTGGAGGAGACGACGACCCGGTTAAAGGCGGAGCAACAGGCTTATAAAGAGCATTTGACGGATGGGTATGAACAAATAGCCTTCGGTCGAGGATTTTATATCGGTCTGGATAACAGCATTAATCAAACCACCGATCAAGTTGTGGAGATTGTTTCGAATCCGATCGATAGTACAAAAGCTGCCTTGCAAGGAATCAAACAGATCTATGTAAATGTAAAAGAAGAAGCTGGGAAGTTTATAGATAATCCTCTCGGTTATGTCAAACAGGCGGCCAATAACCAATGGAACGCGGGCAAGGAACTATATAACGAACTGAAAGATCTTGAACCGAGCCAGCGATGGGAACGGATCGGTGAGATGTCGGGAGAAGCAGCCTATGTAGTCGCCTCGAGTCTTATTGGAGGAGGAGTCGCCGGCCAAGCCGTCAAGAAGGTAAGCTTGATCATGCCTAAGGTCGACGTAGATCTACCGGAGAACCATCGGATCCCCCAGGAGATTTCCCAGATTTCATTCCTGATATAAGAACTCCTTGACTTGAAATGAGGTAATAATATGGCAGAGTTTAATAAAGCTATCCAGCGAATAGAAGATATTAATTGGGAAAATGTACAGGACAGCCAACCGTCGTTTGAATTACTGGTATCAGAATTCATTAGAAGAGGCAATAAATTCAGGGATATATATGCTCCTGAAAATAAATTACGCTTAGCAGTTTTTAGTGCGGCTGAGGTAATAAACGCCGAGATTCCAATAGATATTGAAGGTATTGTGGACAGTTTGAATCTCTTAAAGTACGGGTGGACTACAAGGAACCTTTGTATGAGTTATTTAGAATGGTCATATCTTACTAGTTCGAAAGATAAAATTGCTATAGATTTTAATGACTTATATGATCCTATAATTATGTTGTATGAAAGGGGAGGGAGAATAAGCTATCACCAAAATGAACTGCTTTGCGGGAAATATGCGTGGTTTCGCAATTGCTATGATTTTCCTAGAGGTGGTCTTGTTAGAGGATTAACACATGAGGAATTAGATGAAATGGATGAAATATAATTTTAAGTTTTGAAATAAATAACGCTATTGCGTTAAGTTGAAAAGGTCGATCATGGTCATATATCACCATGATCGACCTTTTTGTTTAGTTTCGTTTTAGGAAAATTCCCGATAATCCTGTACCTCAAAAAAAATGACCCCGCCAATCGGCAGGGTCCATGAGAGAAATCTATATGTGAAAATTAGGAGGAAACAATAGTTAAGGTACTTCCAATTTCCAATTAACGAATCAGCAATGAAATCAGCATCGGTGCCACGCCCAGTGTAAACAGGGCGGCCAGAATCATCGAAATGCTGGAGATGGTACCTGTCAAAGAACTGAGTTCGAACGCTTTGGAGGTCCCCGTGCCGTGCGCGCTTGTTCCGAACAGGACGCCGCGGGCAACCTCGCCTTCGATGCGGAACAGCTTCATGACCATCGGTCCGAGCATCGCACCCAGAAGGCCGGTCAGAATAACAAAAACTGCGGTGATATTCGGCACCCCGCCGATGACCTGAGATACGCTCATGGCGATCGGGGTCGTAACGGAACGGGGGATCAAGCTGCTGACGAGCTGGGTATCCAGATGCATCCACTCCGCCAGGATCGCGGAGGAGATCATCGCTATGACAGAGCCGGTGAGGACGCTGACGAGAATTTCCACCGCATGTTTTTTTAGCACATCATAATACTTGTAAAGAGGTACCGCAAACGCGATGGTGGCCGGCTGCAGCAAAGCACTGAGCCACTTTCCACCGCCCTCGTAAGTTTCGTAAGGAACTTCGATCCAGATTAATCCAATAATGAGCACAAGCGGTGTGATTAGTAGAGGCGATAAATAGACCCGCGGCCGGATGCGGTATATTTGTTTGGATAATCCATAAATAACGAGAGTGACGACCAGACAGATCAAACCTGGAATCATGACAGCTTGCGCTCCCTTCTCTTGGTGATTTTTGAGGCGATCAGACCCGAACTGACCATAACGATTACCGTGCTGGAGATGACGACAATCAGAATCCGTACCCCGTCATGCTCCAATAACGGAATGTATTTCATAACACCTACCGCAGCAGGAATGAAGAACAGCAGCAGCTCCGCAAGCAGCCAGTTTGCTCCTTGTTCGATCCACGACAGTTTGATAACGTTCATTTTTAGTAAAGCGAACAGGACGATAATGCCCAGAATTGAACCCGGTATCGGCAGATGAAGCCACTCCGCCAGGAAGTTCATTGCTATCGAGATCAGGATCAGGATTGCTACCTGGAACACGATTTTTCCGATTGTTTTCATGATTCCCATATCGAGGGCTCCTTTCTGCAAATCTTATATTTGATACTGAAAATATTACATCAATTGCTTTCATGGGTAAAATGAATATACTGAATGAGATGCATTCCATTTGTCTATGGAAGACATTTAAGATGGATAGTCGAGAAAGAAGGGACACACGAATTATGGATATCCGGCAGATGCAGTATTTAATCGAGGTCGCGCGCCAGAAGAGCTTTACGAAAGCAGCCGGGGCCCTCTTCATTACGCAGCCGACAATCAGCAAGACGATTAAAGGGATGGAGGAGGAACTCGGCGTTGTCCTGTTCGACCGGGTAGGCAAAAGAATCGAATTGACCGATGCCGGGCAGTTGATCGTCGCACAGGCCCAACAAATCGTGACCTCTTTTCAAAATCTGACGGCGGAACTGGATG
>DJTQ01000086.1 GCA_002439285.1 Paenibacillaceae bacterium UBA6304 | reverse complement strand
ATCATCCCCCATATCGCCCGGTTTGTGTCCGGTGCCGATTACCGGTGGATTATTCCCGTATCCGGGGTACTCGGAGGCCTGTTCCTGACGGCCAGTGATATTATCGCCCGGTTCCTTAACTACCCGTTCGAAACTCCGGTGGGTGTCGTTACCGCTCTGTTTGGGGTACCTTTCTTCCTCTACCTGATTAAAACAAGGGGAGGGGAACAGCGTGCCTAAATCTACAAACGGCAGGTTTGTCACTGTGCTGGTATGCGGGGTTCTGATCGTGCTTACCGCGGTTTATTTCAGTTTAACCAATGGTACTTTCGATATTTCCGTATTGAACATCATAAAGACGATTCTGCGAATACATCCTCAGTCAGATTATGATTTAGTCATCTTCGATTTTCGCCTTCCCCGGATTGTACTAGGAATTCTTATTGGCTTCGCGTTAGGAATCGCCGGTACGGTCATTCAGGGGATCACGCGCAATGGACTGGCCGATCCGGGGATTCTGGGGATCAACGCGGGAGCCGGAATGGCGGTCGTTCTGTTTATGCTTCTGTTCCAGGGCACCGTGAGCTTGACCGGCTGGCTGGGTGTGATGACCATGCCGCTGTTTGGCCTAGCCGGAGGGATTGCGGCAATTGCCATCATTTTTTTATTTGCCAGGCAGGGAGGAAAACTGGATCCTCAGCGCTTGATTCTGGTCGGGATCGCCATGAGCTCCGGATTTGGGGCCGTGACGATGTACATCTCGCTGAAGATGAATCCGCAGGATTACGAGATGGCTGCAGTTTGGTTAGCCGGTAGTTTGCATAGTGCCAATTGGAAATTTGTCGTCGCCACATTGCCTTGGATGCTGACTATTCCTTTGATTCTCTGGCTTCGTTCACATGTGCTGGACCTGTTTCAGATGAGCGAAGAAAGCGTCAAAGGGCTGGGAGTATCGGTAGAGAGGGAAAAGAATTTGCTATTGCTGTGTAGCATCGGCCTGGTTAGCGCAAGTGTCGCCGTTTCGGGCTCGATCAGCTTTGTCGGACTGATCGCTCCTCATTTGGCGCGGCAATTGGTCGGATTGCAGCACAAGTATATAATTCCGGTTAGCGGCGTTGCAGGAGCGGCGATCGTCGTCATTAGCGATTTTATCGGCAAAACCTTGTTTGCTCCGGCTGAATTAGCCGTAGGCATTGTGGTGTCCATTCTGGGTGTACCCTATTTTGTCTACCTGCTGCTCCGGGGCAGAAAATAAAAAGCACAGAGGATCGACAGAGGGGGACAACGGGATAATGAAACTTTACGAACAGTTGACGATCGGAACGAGAGAAGTACTGTTGTATTTGCCGCCATCCTATGGAGAATCATGCCGCCGTTATCCGGTCGCGTACGTGCAGGATGGGGGCTTTCTTTTTACGGGATGTATCCGATATCTTGAACATTTGTTTTTATCAGGGCAGTTGTCCGAGTTGATCCTGGTCGGACTGGAGACAGAGAACCGGAATGAGGAGTATACGCCGTGGCCTGCCGGGCCATTGGGCGGGAATGCCGAAGGTTTCGGCGGAAAGGGCAGGGAGTATGTAGATGAAGTTGCGGATGTCCTCAAACCCTACATAGATGACCATTACCGGACGCTGACGGCTTCGGAGCATACGGCAATTATCGGCGGGTCGCTCGGCGGCCTGATCTCCTGGTTTGCAGGATATTGGAGACCGGAGGTGTTCGGACGAATCGGTCTTTTGTCGGCTTCTCTTTGGTACGAAGGGGTAATGGAGTTTATCAGCAAATCCGCTGTACCTCAGCATGACCTCCGGATTTATATGTCCGTTGGGGGCTTAGAAGGGAAATACAAGACTAATGCGCAGCGAAACATGGTCAGGTACAATGAGGAATTACACAAGCTAATGCTGGACCGGGGATTTCCAAAAAACCGTTTGACCTTTGCCTTCGAGCCGGAGGGAAGTCATGATGATCTGTTTATGGTCCAAAGATTTCCCGAAGCGCTGCAGCGACTATTCGATCCGGTTCCTGAAACGCCGGTTCTGGTCAAGGAGGATACAAGCCGGTATCCCGTTCCGGGAACAATGGTCTGGCGGCTGGCCGCCAAGGGGACGGGCCATGAATATAGGATCTTTGTGGCCGTGCCTGATAGCCCTCCGCCGGATGAAGGGTACCCGGTTATATATTCACTCGACGCCAACGCTTCTTTTGGTTCACTGGCGGAGTCCATGCGAATGCAATCGCGGGGACCTCATGGCATCCCGGCGGCCGTGATCGTCGGTATCGGATATGATTCTCCAGAGCCGTTAGTTACAGAGGCGAGGTTTCGCGATTACACGGTATACGCAAATGCTAGCGAATTGCCTTCGCGGCCGGGGGGACTTCCCTGGCCAAGCACGGGGGGCGCTGATGTTTTTCTGGATTTTATCGAACATCAGCTTAAGCCCGAGGTGGAGCGGCGTGTTGGGATTGACCGTTCCAGACAAACTTTATTCGGACATTCGCTTGGTGGCTTTTTGGCGATATACGGGTTGTTTGCACGCCAAGGAACATTCCAGCGTTATGTAGCGGCAAGCCCGTCCATCTGGTGGAAGAATAAGATGCTTTATCGCCAGTGGGAGGATACCCAAGATCAATTCACCGGACCGGACAGAATGGCGGAGTTACTTGTGATCGTGGGGACGGAAGAGAAGGAGTCCATGATCCGGGATGCGAAAGAGTTTGTGGACAGGCTTCAAATGTCCGGGAGTAGTCTCATTGCAACGTATAGAGAAATCGAGGGCGAGGGCCATGTGTCCGTATTGCCTGCATTGATCAGCCCGCTGCTGAGGTTTGCAACTCTGTAAGAGTAGCAAACAATAAAAACCGCCGACAGACTGCGAAGTCTTCCGGCGGTTTTTTTGTTCCGTGACGTATTAGACCAAATGATTCAGCGCGTAGGCAACCCCATGGTGGTTGTTGTCGCGGGTAACGGCCGTGCTGAGATTCTTGATCTCTTCCACGGCGTTACCCATAGCGATACGCGTGCCAGCGATGCGGAACATCGATATATCGTTATGGCTGTCTCCGATTACGACGGTATCTTCCATGGATACGCCCAAGTGTTCCGCAAGAAATTGCAGAGCCCGTCCTTTATCCGTTTCCGTCGAAATGACTTCCAGCGTATGGTCGGCTGAGGAAGTGGTATGGACGGAAGGTTGGCTGTCAAAATGCCGGCGGATCAGATTCAGCTTCGTTTCATTGTAAGTGAAGATCAGGAGCTTGTACGCGGAATTCCCGGAGTTTATTATTTCGCGGGGATGTTCGGTCGGTTTAATGCCGAATTGAACAAACTGGACAAGCGCGCTTTTCCATAACTGATCGTAGTCCATGTCGGGATTGGCGCTCTTCAACACATCCATTTCCGCCCGCAGTTTGTCTTCACCCCTGGAAGGAGAGTAAATCGCATCCGGGCAAAAAATTTCAAAATAAACGTCCTGCTCTTCCAAAAAGGCGATAGCCTCGCTGGCCGGTTGAGCCTGAATCGGTGTTTCCTTTAATAGTTGTCCATTCTCATCATGAACAGCTGCCCCGTTAAATGAAATGATCGGCAGCTTAAGATGATCTCCGATCAAATGCCGCACGTCATATTCAGCTCTTCCGGTACAAATTGCAATATGGTGTTGCTGTTGTTCCAGTATGTTATGAATCGCAGTTAATCCTTCTTCGCTTGGTTTGCTTTCCGCGGTCAGCAGTGTCCCGTCCAAATCAATGGCGATTAATTTCATGTTGTTGATTCCTCCCTGTCTCATGTTGTCTGGTTACACTGGAACGAGTATAAAACATGAAATGCATTTCAGGTCAACCTCTATTGTATGTGAACCATTGAACGGTATGCAGCCGGGTAAAGAAATCAGGCATTTTCGGATGAGTCTAAAAACGAGGAATACTGCGGATACAGCAACCGAATGCATTCGGGACAGATGTCATGGGTAAATTCGGCATGGGTGTGCTTCATTAAATATTCTTCAATGGAGTTCCACTTCTCTTGCTCGTCCTTGATCTTCTTGCATACCGCACAGATGGGCAGCAGACCGTACAAGGTACGGACTTGAAATACAGCTTCTTTCAATTGGGCTTCCATTTCCTTATAGCTTGTTATGTCGGAATATAAGAGCAGCATACCGCGAAGCTGTAACATTCCCTCCAGATCCAAAGGAACCGCTTCCATAAGATACCATCTTGCATCTTGAGAGGGATATGAAACCTCGGCGGAGTAATAGAGGCTGTTACCTTCCAGAATACTTTTCAGCTTGGACCACATTTCGCGGGCAAGAGGCTTATTGTCTCTTACTCTATCCTCAAAATGCTGCTCCAGATTGATTCCCGGGCGGTCCCACGTTGGTGATAACCCATGCAAAGAAGCAAGCTTTGCCCAGGTCCGGTTAACGAATACAATCGTTCCTTCAGGATCGACGAAGGCCATGCCTTTAGGAAGACATTGTGCGGCTTCCTGCAGTAGGGAAAGGGGTTCTGTCACGGTTTACGCTCCTATAGTCCAAAATTTGATAAATAGAAACATTCCTAGGTTGCTCTTCTATTATTTGTTGAAAATTATGTGTTATAATGGGCCGATAACAGAAATGTAAAAAGATACCCAGTACATTATAATCGCAAAAACGTAATTTAACAATGATTGATACTTAAATGCGTAATTTGGCGTATTTTGAAGGAAGGTAGAAGTAGATTGACGATCTATGACAGGATTGAACTTTTGATAAAGGCAAAAAATCTCACGAAAAAGGAGTTTTGTCTTGAACTTGGCATTAGTACGGGAAATCTGGGGGATTGGAAGCGGGGGAAATCAACGCCTAGCACGAATAAGCTGATCGAGATTTCAGCCTATTTTGAGGTCAGTCTGGACTGGCTGCTGATCGGACGGGAAAGAACCGCTATGCAGATCAACGAAAGTGCCGGTTTATATACAACAAGCCTAACGATGAATTGGGATAAACTGATCAACCAATTAACGCCGGGTGAGGCGTTCTTTATTCAAGAGTATCTGGAATTCGTAAAATATCGAAAGGAAAAGGAGAAGAAGGGTGGAAATTAATTCTTCTTTACATTTTGTAAACACAGCTATATAATAAAAAATGTTCGTTTCTGATACTGCCAAGCGGTCGTGGTGGAATGGCAGACACGCTATCTTGAGGGGGTAGTGGGCGTACGCCCGTGGAGGTTCGAGTCCTCTCGACCGCATACAAGAACAGAAGAAAGTCCCTAGACATGGTCTGGGGACTTTTTTTTGTATTTGATTTTTTCATTCTGATTTTTACTTTTACGGAACAATTCTCTAACACTCCCCTAATAGTGGACCTTTAAACTCTACTTAGTTTGAAATTATGGGGAGGGAACAAAATGAATAAGTTCTGGAGAGGGCTTGCAGCATCCGGGTTGGCATTATCCGTCATCGTAACCGGATCGGTAGTTGTTGCTAAAGATAACGGGAATGAAGTCGCTAACGGCAAATCAAAAAATTTGATCGTATTGATCGGGGATGGCATGGGCCCGGCACAAATCTCGGCCGCACGGTATTATCAGCAGTATGAAAAAGGAATTCAAAAACTGAATCTCGACCCGTATTACGTCGGGCAAGCGACTACATATGCCGACCGCGGCGAAGATGGCGGTACCATCGTCTCCGGGATCGTTACGGATTCGGCTTCGGCGGGAACGGCTTTTGCTACCGGACATAAAACCTATAATGCGGGGATCAGCGTTTCGAATGAAGATGTATCCAAACCGTTCGCTTCCATTATTGAAGCAGCCGAGATTAGCGGGAAATCCACGGGGCTTGTTACAACGGCCCGAATTACCCATGCTACACCGGCTGTATATGCTTCTCATGTCCGGAACCGCGATAATGAAAGCGCGATTGCCTCTCAGTATTTGAACAGCGGAGTGGATGTTCTATTCGGCGGGGGTAAATCTTTCTTTGTGACGAAAGAAGAGAAAGGAAAGCGGACCGATCGGAGCCTGCTGCCCGCTTTTGAAGCCAAGGGATACAAGATTGTGGAGAATGCGCAGAACCTGAAGACACTGACTGCGAAGGACGCCAAGGTGCTGGGACTGTTCGGCAGTTCCCATGTTGCTTATGTGCCGGACAGAACGGCGGAAACGCCTAGCCTTGCTGAAATGACATCCAAAGCATTGGAAATATTATCTGCGGATCAGGACGGCTTTGCGATCATGATTGAAGGCGGAAGAATCGACCATGCCGGACATGCCAACGATCTTCCGACCCTGGTTCAGGAGGCGCTGGATTTTGATGCTGCTTTTAAAGTGGCAATCGATTTTGCGAAAAAGAACGGAAATACATCCGTCGTAGTGACGGCGGACCATGAGACGGGCGGGCTTTCATTATCCAGGGATAATATTTACGAGGTCAACATCGATCTCTGGGATAAACAGAAGCATTCCTCGGAGTATTTGATCTCTGCATTAGATGCGGCTAAAACAGTGGCCGATATCAAGAAAATCGTGTCGGACAATACTTGGATTACAGATTTGACTGATGAAGAGGCCCAGCTTATTTTTGAGGGCGATGGTTCTTCTTATAAGCGGGAAGGCGGATATAATGCCGTCATTTCCAAGCGTTTGTTGATCGGCTGGTCCGGTCACGGACATTCGGCGGTGGATGTTGGGGTTTGGGCTTACGGACCGATTGCCGATAAGCTGAAGGGACAGGTCGATAACACGCAAATCGCTTTGGCCGGAGCGGAAGTGCTGGGCGTTGATTTAGCTAAAGCAACCACCGAACTGCAATCCAAACATTTATATCCGAAATTCAAAATCAACTGGGAAAAAGAAGTGCTTTATCCGGCAGAGGCTTTAATTGAATCGCTTGGAGGCACTTATCAGGTAAACGGAAGTAACGCGACGCTAACCGGAAAAGGTACAGTCTTTACAGTCGATCTTGCTGCGGGGACGGCCACAACGGGCGGCGGCAAAGCGGCCTCCTTTACCGTAGACGTCGATAACGGAACATTATACTTACCGTTACCGGCATTCAACCAGCTCACCGGCAAAACGATGACATGGGATGCTATGTCGGAACGACTTCAATTGAATTAATCAAACTGGATAAGGGGGAACAGGGGAATCCGCTTCTCCTGTTTTCTTTTTCCCGATGGTTAGGGGGAAGAATAATGCTTCAAATCCGTGGATTGAAGAAACAGTTTCATGTGGCGGGAAAAGAGATACCGATTCTGAACATACCTGAGTGGAGCATAGGACAAGGCGAGAAAATTGCGATTACCGGGCCGAGCGGGTCCGGCAAAAGCACGCTGCTTCACTTGATTAGCGGCATTATGCGGCCGGATGAGGGGGACATCTATTTCGGAGAGAACAGGCTCTCCGGTATGAACGAATCACTGCGAGATCGCTTCCGGAGAGATCATATCGGCTATGTTCTGCAGGATTTCCACCTGATCCCCTCCCTGACAGCCAGAGAGAACGTGGAGATCGCTTTATCCCGATCCCGGATTATCGGCCGGAGCGAACGCCGCGACATGGTCAACCACTGGTTTGAAAGGGTCGGTATGCTGGAGCGGAGGGAACATAAGCCGGCTCAACTGTCCCGGGGACAGCAGCAGCGCGTGGCCAT
>DJTQ01000085.1 GCA_002439285.1 Paenibacillaceae bacterium UBA6304 | reverse complement strand
AAACGCTGGAGTGCGTTAAAATGATAAACAGATTTATATTTGAAGGAGGAAACCTTAGTGGCATCGAACATCAAGGTGGGTATCGTAGGATACGGCAATTTGGGTCGCGGCGTCGAAAATGCGATCAAGCAGAACCCGGACATTGAGCTCAGCGCTATTTTTTCAAGAAGACATCCGAATGATGTTGCGGCGGCGAATGGCGTCGTACATATTTCCGAGGTAGAGAAGTATAAAGGTAAAATCGATGTTCTGATCCTTTGCGGCGGTTCGGCCACGGATCTTCCTGAACAAGGACCGGAACTTGCTGCTTTGTTTAATACGGTGGATAGTTTCGACACCCATGCAAAAATCCCTGATTATTTTGAAATGGTCAACGCTGCGGCGCAAAAGGGCGGAAACGTCAGCGTAATTTCTACGGGTTGGGATCCAGGCCTATTCTCTCTGAACCGCTTGTTGGCCCAGGCTGTTTTGCCCGAAGGCAAAGAGTATACTTTCTGGGGCAAAGGCGTAAGCCAAGGGCATTCCGATGCCATCCGCCGCGTGCCGGGCGTGAAGAACGGAGTGCAATACACCATTCCGATCGAATCCGCAGTGGAACGTGTGCGCAATGGAGAGAATCCGGAATTGTCGACAAAAGAGAAGCATCTCCGCGAATGTTACGTCGTTGCTGAAGAAGGAGCCGATTTGGCGAAGATTGAACGTGAAATCAAAGAAATGCCAAATTACTTCTCGGATTATTCGACTACGGTCAACTTTATTAGCGAAGAAGAGCTTAAACAAAATCACTCTGCCATGCCGCATGGCGGAAACGTGCTCCGTAGCGGCCGGACAGGGGAGAACAACACGCAGATTATCGAATTCAAATTGAAGCTGGATAGCAACCCCGAATTTACGGCAAGTGTGTTAGTCGCTTATGCTCGTGCCGTGTACAAGCTGTCTCAATCCGGACAGTCGGGCGCAAAAACCGTTTTCGACATCCCGTTCGGACTACTTTCTCCGAAATCGCCGGAGGAACTTCGTAAAGAATTGTTATAGTAAAGGTGATGAATAATTAGATTTATAAGAGTTGCCTGGCAGATGCCGGGTGGCTCTTTTTTTAATTTATTCCAAAATACCCATACGTCAATTTCCGATAGACCTAAAAATAATAAGTGATTTTTGTCACGAATAAGAGATTTATTATGACAATTTTGCGAACTCGAGGTTCTGGAAGGAGCAATGTGAACAATTATCAAAATCGCTAAATAAGGCCGAATTTGACGTTTAATCGACTGTAATCGGGATTGTATAGATCGAATAAGGGATTCGACAACGATTAAAATGTAAATATATTGCATTTATTCCTTTCTCTATGAATTGTTATTATTTCGGAGCTTCCCTAACATAAAACTTAACTGCTATTAAAGAATTCATCTCGCTCATCGTGATGAGGTTCACATTTTAGAAAGGGGTATCGGAATCCTATGAAAAGGAAGGGATTGCTGTTAGCTGTCTTTTCAGCGTTTCTTGTCCTCCTGACCGGATGCAACAATTTAGCTGTACTTAACCCGAAAGGTCCGGTGGCCAAGACACAATCTAATGTCATTATCTTCTCGATTCTGGTAATGGCGCTAGTCCTGCTGGTTGTTTATATTTTGTACATTTTCATGCTTACCAAATACCGCGCTTCCAAAGCTGCTCCAGATTATGAGCCGCCTCATGAGGAAGGAAACAAATGGCTGGAGATCACTTGGATCGCAATTCCGGTCATTATTGTTGCGATTTTATCGGTCGTAACGGTACGGAGTACTTCCGCAGTAGAGAAAGTGCCTGAAGGATACGAGGATCAAAAGCCACTCGTGATCTATGCGGCGTCTTCCAACTGGAAGTGGCACTTTAGTTATCCGGAGGAAGGTATCGAGACGGTTAACTATGTTAACTTCCCGACGGACCGTCCGGTAGAATTCAGATTGTACGCCTATGGGCCAATCACAAGCTTCTGGATCCCGCAGCTTGGCGGACAGAAGTATGCGATGAGCGATATGGTTAACGAGCTTAACCTTGTTGCTGAACATGCCGGGTCTTATATGGGTAAGAACTCTAACTTCTCGGGCGAAGGTTTCGCTCACATGGAGTTTGAAGCCCTGGCCATGACGCCTAAGGAATACGACGAATGGCTTGAAGAAGTGAAAACGACGGCTCCGGAACTGACGGAGCAGGAATTCGATTCTTTGCTTAAAGAAAGTCATGTCGGAAGAAAAACTTATGCTTCTACGCATCTCGCCTTTAGCCCTGCTCCAGAGGGTGAAAATGCCGGTCACAACCATGGGGGTTCCGAAGACATGGACATGAATTCGGAGTCCGGAGAAATGGATCATTCTGAAATGGATCATTCCGACATGGATATGGAGCAAACAGAAACAGACAACGCCGGAGCGGCGGATCATAGCTCGCACGGCAATTAATAGAACGGAAGGGAGTTAGCTAGACATGAAATGGGACGAATTTTTCGTCACTGGCGAGCCGATGATTTATGGCGCGATGGTCAGCATCGTCGTTGCATCGTTAGCGATTCTTATCGGCCTGACCTATTTTAAAAAATGGGGCTACTTGTGGCGCGAATGGTTGACTACTGTCGATCACAAGCGGATCGGAATCATGTATATCATCGCTGCATTGCTGATGTTGTTCCGTGGCGGTGTCGACGCGCTGTTGATGCGTGGACAGTTAGCTATGCCGGACAATGGGCTGCTCGACGGGCAGCATTATAATGAAATTTTTACGACCCACGGGGTCATTATGATACTGTTCATGGCCATGCCGTTTATTATCGGCTTGATGAACGTCGTAGTACCGCTGCAAATCGGGGCTCGCGACGTAGCATTCCCTCGGCTTAATGCAGTCAGCTTCTGGCTGTTCTTCGCCGGTGCGATGCTGTTCAACATCTCCTTCGTCATCGGCGGATCGCCGGATGCAGGCTGGACGGCATACTTCCCGCTGGCAAGTTTGGAGTTTAGTCCAACGGTAGGGAATAACTATTATTCGATCGCGATTCAGATTGCAGGTATTGGTACGCTGATGACCGGCGTCAACTTTATCGCTACGATTCTGAAAATGCGTGCGAAAGGCATGACCCTGATGAAGATGCCGATGTTTACCTGGTCGGTACTCATCACTTGCGTCATTATCTTGTTCGCCTTCCCGGTATTGACCGTGGCGCTGGCGCTCATGATGTTCGACCGATTATTCGGTTCGCAGTTCTTTACGATGGCCAATGGCGGGATGGATATGCTTTGGGCCAACCTGTTCTGGGTTTGGGGGCATCCTGAGGTATATATCGTTATCTTGCCTGCGTTCGGGATTTACAGTGAAATTATCGCCACGTTCTCGCGAAAAAATTTGTACGGCTACAAATCCATGGTTTGGAGTATGGTCGTCATTTCACTGCTTTCGTTCCTTGTTTGGGCTCACCACTTCTATACGATGGGCCACGGCGTGATGGTCAACGGAGTCTTCTCGATCACCACCATGGCGATTGCGATACCGACCGGGGTGAAAATATTTAACTGGCTCTTTACGATGCGTAAAGGCCGAATAGAGTTCACCACACCGATGCTGTACTCGCTCGCCTTTATTCCGATCTTCACGATCGGTGGCGTGACCGGAGTTATGCTCGCGATGGCGAGTGCCGATTATCAATACCATAACACGATGTTCCTGGTGGCCCATTTCCACTACGTGCTTATTCCAGGTACCGTGTTCGCCGTCATTGCCGGCTTCTACTATTGGTTCCCGAAATTGTTCGGGTTCCGGCTCAATGAACGCCAGGGTAAACGTGCCTTCTGGTGGATCATTATTAGCTTCAATGTCACGTTCTTCCCGCTGTTCTTCCTTGGACTTAAAGGAATGACGCGCCGGATGTACACTTATTCGGAAAGTACGGGCTATGGTCCGCTGAATTTACTTGCTTCGATCGGCTCTGTCGGTCTGGCTATCGGCTTTATATTGCTGGTTTATAACATCTATTGGAGCTTCCGTTATGCTCCGAGAGATACGACGGGTGACCCTTGGAATGCGCGGACGCTCGAGTGGAGCACGCACAGTCCAATTCCGGAGTATAACTTCGCGATTGAGCCGACAGTTACAGGACTCGACCCGTTCTGGGAAGCGAAAAAGGGCGGACATCAGCTCTACAAAGGTGAAATTGAAGAAATTCATATGCCGAATAACAGCGGACAGCCGTTTATTTTGGGAATTATATTCTTCTTCTTCGGATTCTTCATGGTATTCAGCTGGTGGGTTCCGGCAATCATTGCCGGTATCGGCGTAGTGGTTATGCTGGCGGTGCGCTCGTTTGAACGCGACCATGGGCGGCATATCCCGGTAAAAGAAATTCTGGAGACGGAATCTAGATTGCGGGGTGAACAGGCGTGAAATTAGATCATACGTTACCGCTGGAGTATCGTTCCGAAGAGAACAGCAATCGTATTTTTGGATTCTGGCTGTTCCTCGGAGCTGAGATTGTTCTGTTCTCGACCCTGTTTGCCGTCTACCTTACCCTTTGGAATCGTACAGGCAACGGGCCGTCGGGACATGAAATTTTCGAAATCGGACCGGTTCTGATCGAAACGTTCGTGCTGCTTACAAGCAGCTTTACGATTGGCTTGGTCATCAACAGTATGCGGCAGGGCTTGAAAAAGCCGGCGTTGGTATTCTTTTTTATCACATTACTGCTAGGCGCTGTGTTCCTCGGGGTCGAAATTACGGAGTTTGTAACTTATGTAAATGAAGGGGCGACGCTGCAAACGAGCGCGTTCCTCTCCAGTCTGTTCGTCCTGCTTGGGACGCACGGCGCCCACGTAACGATGGGTCTGCTGTGGGGCATCGGACTGATGATTCAGATCGGGCGTGAAGGCTTCACGCTTGAAACGGCGAACAAGTCGTTTATTTTCTCGCTGTATTGGCACTTCTTGGACGTAGTCTGGATCTTTATCTTCAGCTTCGTCTATTTGAAAGGACTGATGTGACATGAAAAAACTATTCCCTGTTAAACACGTCATGGGATATTTGTTCTCATTGATCCTGTCCATTGTTGCCTTATCCGTTGTTTACTTCGACTTGTCAATGGCTGCCGGAATGGCCATTCTTCTCATAAGTGCGGTCATTCAAATGGGAGTCCAGCTTATCCTATTTATGCACATCGGTGAAGATGGCTCCAAAAAAGCATTGTATACGAATATCGCCTATGCTTTGTTCGTCGGCCTGGTCACCGTGTTCGGTACCTTGTTCACGATGATTTGGGGATATCAGTAAGAGAAGGTGCGCCTCGTTTACCTCGTGAGGGAAATAGAATAATGTTAAAGCCGCAGTCTCCTTGTAGAAGGAGGCTGCGGTTTTTTTGCGTCTCTGAATCTTTCTGCGAGGAAGCTGTGAATAGATCGGAGGGAAGAGAGCAAATGATAAAGCGAAATCACCTTTTTCTAAAAAGTACTTTACATACCCCTTAGGGGTATAATATAATAAGAATGCAAGATAAAAAAACGCCGGCCTCTTACAGACAGGTGGCAGGTGAGAGGAGGGGGATCATGGCTGCTGAACTTGAACCGATGAAAGCAACTCAGGAAGCGGCGGAGTCATGCTGTGAGAGCGAGGGGCACGGAAGACATAGTCATCACTCGGCTGCGGTTAAGGGCAATCTGACAAGCCGGCTTAACCGGATTGAAGGCCAGATTCGCGGCATCAAGGGAATGATCGAGAAGGATACGTATTGCGACGATGTTCTTAATCAGATCGCGGCGGTCCAATCGGCATTGAATAGCGTGGGCAAGCTGCTTTTGGAAGGGCATATGAAGAGCTGCGTCATTGAACGCATTCAAGCGGGCGAGATGGAAGTTGTCGATGAACTGCTAATTACAGTCAATAAATTAATGAAATAAATATCTTAACCTTAGGAGGCATTACATTATGACAAACGTTACGCTGCAAGTAGAAGGCATGTCCTGCAATCACTGTGTTAATTCGGTCGAAGGGGCTTTGAAGGAGATTGGCGCTACAGGGAAAGTAGATCTTTCGGCAAAAAGCGTGGCCGTATCTTATGATGAAAGCAAACTTACAGTAGAAGCTATTAAAGAAGCCATCGAAGAACAAGGATATGACGTGGTTTAATTTGCCCGGAACTGAGAAATGAGATGAGATCGTATTTTTCTATTGTCCAAAATATACCCCCGGCATGTATGCAAGGTGGGAGAAGCCTTCCATGAACCAAGATTCTTTGGCTCGTGGAAGGCTTCTTTGTGCTTGTTATTTAACCTTTTCCCGGATATACCCTTGCTCGTGAAGCGCCGCAATGAAATGATTCATCAGCTTCATATTGCGGTCCAACATGTGAGTATCCGGTTTCTTGCTGCTTTCGGATAGGCTTAATACCGACATTTGATTCTTGGGTTGGAGCTTGATGTAGGCGGTAGGTTGTACCTCTAACTCCTCGTGCAGCCCATCCTGCTTCAATATAGAACGGAGTAGGCTGGGATGTGAGGCCTTAGCGTGAAACTGCTTATTCATAGCCGCATTGGGCAACGTAACGGGGCGAAGCTGCGGATGAAACGGCAGAAATAATGGACGACTTAATTTACATAGATGGAATTCCAGCTTGCGCCGGGGAGAATAGTTGTACTTCATCCCAACGACCAGTTGGTTTGAAGAGCCCGAACCGGAACCGGAATCCGTCACGGTTACAATCATCGTACCTAATCCATGACCTAACGGTATCTTTGCATGCTGCCCCGTATATTTCCATCCTTTGAATGACGCGGGGACATAGGTTCCATGCGCAATATGCGCGTACTCCTGCAGCAAAGCCGTAGATTTGGATACCCACCATGGCTTGCGGATTTTAGCGCTCTGCATCACTCTTATCCTCCTTGCGGGCCGTTCCCCGTGGTGAAGGAAGGCGCCCTTCTTTCCGTAAAGCTTCCCGGAGCAGATATTCGATATGACCATTCACACTTCGGAATTCGTCAGCCGCCCAGCGCTCCAAAGCTTCATAAAGAATCGGGTCCAGGCGCAGCGGAAAGCTCTTTTTGCCGGCCATTGCGAATGGCTCCCCTTAATACAACGTGCTCGTATTGATGACCGGCTGGGCAGAACGGTCGGATACGACGGCAACGAGCAGGTTGTTGATCATGGCGGCTTTCCGTTCATCATCCAGTTCGACCACATTGTCTTTTTGTAGGCGCTCGATAGCCATTTGAACCATCGTGACAGCGCCATCGACGATTTTTTCCCGGGCAGCGATAATCGCTTCGGCCTGTTGGCGCTGCAGCATTGCGCTAGCGATTTCCGTGGAGTAAGCCAAATGGGTCAGTCGTGATTCGATCACTTTTACCCCGGCAATGGCGAGACGCTTTTGCAATTCTTCGGTCAGTTCCAGAGCGATTTCATCGGTATTGGCACGGAGGGAGAATCCGGTAGTATCCGGTTGATCGTACGGATATTTGCTGGCAACATGACGCAAGGCGGTTTCGCTTTGAATTTCAACGAAGGTTTCGTACTCATCGACTTCGAACAAGGCTTTGGCCGAATCGACCACCGAGAAAACGACGACGGCCGCAATCTCAATCGGATTTCCGCTCACATCGTTAACCTTCAGCTTTGCGCTGTTAAAGTTGCGAACCCGCAGCGAAACTCTTCTCCGGGTGGAGAAAGGTATCGCCAGGTAGAAACCGCTTTTACGGATGACGCCGATATAACGACCGAAAAAAGTCACGACGTTGGCTTGATTCGGCTGTACAATCGTTAATCCGGTAAGCAGAACGAAGGCAACACAGCAAGCAATGATGCCGACTGACATAGGAATGATGTCTTCCAGCGTAATCAGATAAACGCCTGCACCCGTAATCGCGAGAATGAACAGTAGGGCGATAAAGCCGTTTAAATACGAAAGTTCTTTTTCTTTCAACATGTCCGAACACTCCTTTGTATGGAATATTAGTTTGATATTTATATGATATCACTTTTTGAATATATTGTAAATTGCTGACTACAAAAAAATACCCCCGGAGTCACTAAGGTGATCTGGGGACAAGATTCGATGTCGGCTATGCAACCTAAAGCACTTCGTGATCAAAAGGTGACTTTTTGAACAACCTCTTA
>DJTQ01000084.1 GCA_002439285.1 Paenibacillaceae bacterium UBA6304 | reverse complement strand
AAGCCCGGATCGCTTTTTTTCGCAGATGGGCATTGTAATCAGGTCCGCTCATTCCAATCCCCCTTTCTGCTTCAATGCCAGATAGAGGAAGAAGGGAACCCCGATCACCGCGATCAGCGCTCCGATCGGCACTTCATGGGGCGGATTGACCATCCGCGCCAAAATATCCGCAAACACCATGAGCAAGCTGCCCAATACCGCCGACGACGGTATAACCCAGCGATAGTCTACTCCGACGAGGAATCTGGCGATATGCGGGATCATCAGACCCACAAATCCGATTGCACCGACAAGCGACACCGCACTCCCTGCAAGGATCAGCACGAAAAACATGCTGACCGCTTTAATTAAGCCTGTTCTTTGACCCAGGCCGGTGGCTACCTCATCGCCCAGGCTGAGCAGGGTGATCGACTTGGAAAGCGCCAAGGCTCCAAGCAGGCCGACAGCTACCCAGGGAGCGACAATTTTTATTTGCATCCAAGTCGTTCCCGTCACCGCTCCCGCATACCAAAACGCAAGATCCTGGCCTACCTTGAAATATATCGCGATGCCTTCACTGATGGCGACCAGAAGCATGCTTACCGCCGCACCCGCCAGAGTCAGTCGGACAGGAGTCATGCCGCCCTTGGACATGAAGCCTATACCAAAAACCAGGCCGGCTCCAAGTGCCGCACCCGCAAACGAATAAAACATCATCATCAGAAATGAAGTTGCCGGAAACAGCGCAAAACAAACGGCAAGAGCAAGACCGGCGCCGGCATTCAGTCCCAGCAGCCCGGAATCGGCCATGGGGTTACGCGTCATCCCCTGCATAATCGCACCGGCAACTGCCAATGCTGCACCGATTAGAGCTGCAGCCAGCGCACGCGGAAGCCGCATGTCCAGAATGATCTGGTGCTGTGTCGAGTCGCTGTTAAAATGAAATAACGATTCCCATACCGTTCCCAGCTTAATGTCGGCCGCTCCTACAGAGATGGAGAGTCCGATCGCAAACAGCAGCAGCAGGACGCCGCCGAATATGATTAGCGTAGCCGCTATAGGCCGTGACCGATAGCGAGGCTTGGAAGCTTGAGTCGAAGCTGTCATGAGTCACAACCATCCTTTGACGTTAACGATGATAGAATATGTATGCCTGAACATAACAAACGAATAAAAAACTCTGCACTCAATTGAGAATAATTCTCGCTTATTATACTCTCTTTCGCCAGGATAATCTACGTTTTGCCCAAATTAGAAAGACTACCAACTTGTTCTTCGCAATGTGTAAGTACACTCCGCAATCATGAAAGAATCGCCCGGATTCAGCGGATATTCTTTGTATGGAGCGATTACCTCTCCTCCCAATCTGGTTCCGTTCCTGGAACCAAGGTCCTTTAGGCTGCACTCTCCTGAACGTATCATCAACTCCGCATGAGCCCGTGAGACACCCGCCGTGCGATCCACGTATTGGACCATTTCCTCTGAGCGCCCAATAACAAAACTGCCCGGACTAAGCGGTATGGACTCGGCGCGTTCCGCCTCGGGAGCAATTCGATCAAGACTGAAGGCCGCCTCGGAATGGGCAGGTATTCCCGCTTCGGAGCCTTGAGCCGTTCGCCTGTTTAACAGAACCGTCCGAGGGGGTGGTGGAGCAGGTGCAAGGTTAACGGCAGACTCCTGAGTCGGAGGTGGTATCTCACCACGGTTTGACAGGGCAGGTGAGAGAATATCCGCATGGCCTGGGAAGATTCCGGACAAATCATTCAGGGGCTCATTCCATCTCCACCCCTTATCTAATAGCAGGCCCTCTTCTTTTTGTTGCGATAAATCTCCGGACTCATCTGACTTATTGTTTCTAAGCTTAAGATACCCCGCCAGACTCCATTTCCCGCTCAATAATGATGCGAAAACCACAACAATAAGTACAGTCATTACAATGCAAATAATCATGGATAAGCTTGCAGGATGATCAAAATAGATAAGTTTCCATATCATCGCAATCGCCAGCAATGCACCTAGCAAAAAGTAAGTTTTTTTAGATGACTTTTCTTCATTCTCTCCATTGTTGTCTTCCTCCTGGTCGCTATCTCCAATCTCTGCGAATAATTTAGACGGTTCATGCCCATGAGAGAAGCGCATCGGTGGGGTAACAGCAGCGCCAGGCGATGGTGACGGTGGAGGCGGCATGTACTCTTTAATGGTTACTGAAGACTGGGAAGACGGCTGTACCACTACAGACTTCCCGGCTGCCGTATTATCGACGGACTTGGAAGGGTGATCCTCTAATAAAAGCCGGAGCAGCAGCTTCTTAAGTTCTGTAACGGAAAACAGTTCATCCGAGCAAAAGCGGAGTAGCTGCTGGATACCCGTTCCTTCGATTACAGTTACAGCGGTCATCATCCTCGTTATCAGGGTAATCAATCTTTTGGACGTAGACTCCTCCATAAGCGGAGCCGTAATCGGAATATAAGCAAAGTGCAGAGTTCCCGTCGCCAAGGATTCCTCTACAAAAATATGATCCTCATCCATTAAAAATTTATCCTGTGAAAGCATATATTGCTTGCAATCATCCAATACGGTCACGGCTTGAAGCAAAAGGCCGTAAAGCTCTGCCATCCCGATTTTTTCCTGCTTCAGGCATTGAGACAGCATCCGATTGCCTGTAATCTCATAATGCAAGCTTACCGCGAAATCAACCTCTCTTACATCCAATCTGAGCAAATTCGGTATGTTTACTGAAGACAGCATGGCATGCTGAATCCGGCTGATCTGATTTGAATGTAACCCGTCCATCGCGGTTACTACCATGTATGTACCGCCGTTTCTTACAAAATCGGTGATCAGTTCCGGCATATTAGGTCACCCCCCTCTCCCTTGCTAGGATAAATAACAAACGGCCAGGATCGCCCCCGGCAAAACCGCGAGCATAAAAGGAATCTGTAATTGGTATTTCGTTCCGGCATGAACGGGATCCCAGCTTCGCAAAATAAAGGCGCCCAATACTTGCCGCAATACAACGCGCACCCGCGAAAAGACCTCCCTGCGCCAGATTAATATAATAATTCCAATCAATCCTGCAGCAAAAATGGAATACATCATGATGTTCAAAGTTAGAAAGGTTCCAGTCCACGCCCCGATCCCGCCAAATAACTTTACGTCCCCTCCACCTACCGCACCAAACCAATAAAGAACCAACATTAACCCAAAGCCGACAGCGGCACCTTTCAAAGCAAATAATCCACCGTCCCATCCGTCAGTCAGGAGATGCCACATCATACCCGTGACAATTCCGGTTATAGTAATCAGGTTTGGTATTTTCATCGTTTTAATATCCGTTATAAATGCTGCTCCCAGCATGATAAAGCAACCTAAATAGTCCCAATTCATCGCAAGTGAATCCTCCTCCATTACTATTTCGAAGATTTCGGACTTTCCACCTTAAATTGTCCGGCTGTTTCTATGCCTTCCTCCGTTTCAATCACAAAGCTCCAAGTTCCCGGCGTCGTATTCCCTCCGACTAACCATTCCCATTCCACCGTCCCATCTCCGTTGGCAACAGCTTCTCCCAAGTATTTGGCCTGACTCGCTCCGCTTTTGTAATAGACCGTCAGTTTGGCCTTCGATCCCGGAGCAACCCGTGCCGTGATCACGGCACGGTGACCGGCATAGGCCGGGTTGGGTTTAGACAGGATCACGGCAGGCTGTCCCGTTCCTTCCTCCCCTTCACCGCTTCCTTCTTCTTGACCCTGTTCCCCCGTGTCGCCTATCCATAATCGCTCTTCCGCCCGCGATTGAAGTACGATAGGCCGCCCGGTAAAAGGGACCTTAATGGGTA
>DJTQ01000439.1 GCA_002439285.1 Paenibacillaceae bacterium UBA6304 | reverse complement strand
CCTGGGCTACAAGATCATTGCGACGGAAGGAACGGCAGCGGCCTTAATTGAAGCGGGCATTCATGTCACCACGGTGTATAAGTTGACCGAGGGCGTACCAAACATTCTGGATCTCATCCGTAATGGAGAAGCGCACTTCGTGATCAACACGCTGACCAAAGGCAAAGAGCCGGAGCGTGACGGCTTCCGGATTCGCCGGGAAGCGGTGGAGAACGGCATCGTATGCATGACTTCGCTGGATACGGTGCGCGCCCTGTTGCATATGCTGGAGACGATCAATTTCTCCTCCAAGGCGATGCCTAGCTTGTAATAGAAATAGGATAATTAATAAAGCGGCTCCGGATGCTTCTTACGCATCGGAGCCGCAAGTATGATTGGAGGAGAACAAATGGCATATGCATATAAACAGGCAGCCGGCAAGCTGATGGTTGCTCTGGATTATCCTTTGGCGGAGCAAGCCCGGGAACTGATTCAAGCCCTGGAAGGAATTCCTTGCTATATGAAGGTGGGAATGCAGCTCTTTTATACCGCGGGACCTGATTTCGTAAAGGAATTGAAATCGAAAGGATACTCGGTATTCCTGGATCTGAAAATGCATGACATCCCTAACACGGTAAAAGGCGGGGCGAACAGCATTACCCGCCTCGGCGTCGATATGTTCAACGTTCATGCGGCAGGCGGGGTGAAGATGATGGCTGCTGCCAGGAAAGGCGTGATGTCGGCTTTGGAAGCTGATGCTACGTTGAAGCAGCCGCTAATGATCGGAGTTACCCAGTTGACCAGCACGAATCAGGACACTTTAAACCGGGAAATCGGCATTCCGGGCAGTGTCGAGCAGTCGGTATTGTCCTATGCGGCTTTCACCAAGGAAGCGGGCCTGGACGGCGTAGTAGCCTCTCCACTGGAAGTCCAAGCTATAAAAGGACAGTGCGGCGCTTCGTTTATTACAGTCACCCCCGGCATTCGCCCAGCGGGAAGCCATGCGGGAGATCAATCGCGCACTTTAACGCCGGGAGAAGCGGTACGGCAGGGAACGGATTATATCGTTGTCGGCCGTCCGATTACAGAAGCACCCCAACCGCGTGAGGCGGCGGAACAAATTATTGAGGAGATGATGAAGTCATGATCCAACTGGAACAAATCGCAAATCAAGTGGCAGGGCGCTTGCTGGATATCGGCGCCGTAGCGCTTCGTCCGCATCAGCCGTTTACCTGGACCTCAGGGATTAAATCACCGATTTACTGCGATAACCGGTTGACGATGTCTTATCCTGACATTCGAGATCTGATCGCGGAGTCCTTTGCTACAGTCATCCGTCACGCCTTCCCGGATACGGAAGTCATTGCCGGAACGGCCACTGCCGGCATTCCGCACGCGGCGTTCGTGGCCCAGAAGCTCGGATTGCCGATGGCCTATATCCGCGACAAAGCGAAAGGGCACGGCAAGGAGAACCAGATCGAAGGCTTGATCAAGCCCGGGCAAAAAGTGATCGTCATCGAGGATCTCATCTCGACCGGCGGCAGCTCGATCAAGGCGGCCCAGGCTGTCCGCGAGGCGGGCGCCGAGCCTTTGGCCGTGCTGGCTATTTTCAGCTACCAACTGGACAAGGCGGTCCAAGGATTCGAAGCGGCAGGAATTCCGCTGCAGACTCTGTCCAACTACAGCGCTTTGATCGACGTAGCCGTCGAGCGGGGCGAGATCAAGCCGGAGGATCTGGCTTTGCTGAAGTCTTGGAGAAAGGACCCGGTGTCTTTCGGCAAGTAAACCGAAGTTTAGTGTATATAATATATAGGACTTGTATGAATATATGAGGTTATGAGCCATGGCCCCGCGTAGGTTGCGTAAAGGGGTTGTGGTTTTTTTCATGGACCTTATGAACTTGAGACACGCTATTGTGCAGAAGAAGGCCGATTTCAGAATATAACGAACCTATGTATCGGTTTCGCATTCTTTCGTGTTCCTCTTCACCCAAAAAAACAAACAAGCCCGCTGGACAACAACGCCAGCGGACTTGCACCCATGAATATAATGTTATTTCTGTGCCTGAATCGCCGAATATTTGGCTGCATTGCGAAGGGCTGGCCAAATGTCGGGCGTATCGCCTCCGATATGCCAATAGGCAAAGCCGGCGAGGTTGTGCTCCATGGCCATCGCGTACTTTTGCGTCAGGGAACGGGATTCTTCCAGCCAGATCCGATGTGCGGCCGAAGCATAGTATTTTGCCGTGTACTGGGCTAATTGGCTGTTCCACTCCGTCTTGGCACCAAGTCGTCCGATCCTTTGGGATTGTTCCCCCAAACTGAGATCCTCCGATTTTATCGTGTTCCCATTGCCGTCTACTTCCCAGTCCCTGACGTACAAAGGAAGGGCCAAAATCACCTTGGCGGAGGGCACTTGCTTAAGCAAGGTGTCAACCCCGCGTTGGACCCAAGGTAACGAAGAGACGGAGCCGGCGGCACCTCCCGCCCAATGCTCGTCGTAACCCATAAGTACGATATAATCCGCACTTTTGCCCAGCGCGGCGTAATCGAAGGCCTCCGTCCAGTCGGTTCCCAGATCCGGGGATACATCGACGGACAGCGTCATCCCGCTCTCATGCAGTTGCCGGGCAAGCTCTGCGACGAAAGAGGTAAATGTCTTCCGGTCGGCGGATGCGACATTTTCAAAATCCAGATTGATTCCGTGTACCCCGCTTTTTACGGCGATGTCCCTGATTTTGATAATCGCGGCGGTCGTCCTCTTACCGGATGACAGCAAGTAGTGAGTATTTTCCTGATTTAAGCGGTTGCCGAACATGCCCCATACTTGTTTGCCGTTCTTTATGGCCCAAGCAGATAGAGTTGCGTCGCTATGATCGGAAATGCTCCCGTCCTGATTTAAAAAGAACCATCTCGGTGAGAGCACATTCACGTTCGATTTCAGGACCGATTGTTTGAACTGCGCATCGGATTGATCGTATTGCCAGCCCATGTGGATGAGGGTAGCGGCCCTGGCTGAGAATTTCCGGGACCAGGCTTCATTCTGCAGCAGACGGTCCAGAATCATTGCGGCTTCCTGTCTGGTCAAAGATTGATTCGGATTGAACTGACCACCGCTTCCTTCCATAAGTCCGAGATTGGACATGGCATTGACATAGGGCCGTGCCCATGTGGCAATCAAGGCATCATCCCTGTATCCGGAATTGGCTTTAGCACCTGTACCGCTTGAAGTCTGCCCGTTTAAAATTCGGACGATCCACACCGCTGCTTCCTGTCTTGTAACCGGATGGAACGGGGCAAAGGTCCCGTTTCCTTTTCCTTCGGTCAGCCCAAGCTCGGTCTGTGCTTGAACGCCGGAGTAGAACCAATCGCTTTTGGCAACGTCTCTGTACGCGGGAATCGTCGATGCAACCGGTTCGAGCCCCAGCATGCGATTGACAGTGATTAGAAATTCCGCCCGAGTAATTGCCTTAGCGGGAGAGAATAGACCCTCAGAGGTACCGTTCATTATATGTTGTTCATTAAGCCGAATAATAGCTTCTTTTGCATAGCTTGTTCCGATGTCATGAAAAGGTAATTCTTTACCGGAAACAGAAGTTTGCGGCTGAATGAAAGATGATGACAAAAGAGAGAGCAGGAGAAGTGCTGTTTTTACGGTTTTGATCGTACTCCCCTCGTTTCTACGGATTATAGCAATCTAAGTAATACTATCAAAAATGCTAGATTCCATCAGTGTAAAAAATATGGA
>DJTQ01000306.1 GCA_002439285.1 Paenibacillaceae bacterium UBA6304 | reverse complement strand
ATGGGACAAGTTCATCCCGAGCACGGTATCTCCAGGTTTCAAAGCTGTCAGATAAACAGCCAGGTTGGCTTGTGCGCCGGAGTGAGGTTGTACGTTGGCATGATCGGCTCCAAAGAGCTCCTTCGCACGGTCGCGCGCGATATTCTCTACGATATCGACATGCTCACAGCCGCCATAATAGCGTTTGCCTGGGTATCCCTCCGCATATTTGTTCGTCAGTACGGAGCCCATCGCTTCCATCACGGCTTCGCTGACAATATTCTCGGATGCGATCAATTCGATGTTGTTCCGTTGACGCTTGAGCTCCAAATTCATCGCTTCCAGTACCGCCGGGTCTTGCTTTCTTAATTGATCCATGTTTATTAGTCCTCCTATATTAAAATAATTAATCACTTAGTCACATAGCCGTGAATCCTGATCTTGCGGCAGTATATACACGGCACGCTCTCCTCCGATCAGTTTCGGGCGGGTCCATGCCGCATTCACCCGGGCCTTGCCCACGTATCGCAGGGTTGGCCGGAACGGCACAGCCACGCGGCGCAAATGCATGCCGATCAGCGTCTCTCCGATGTCGATCCCGGCATGGGCTTCCAAACTCTCGGCCAGACAAGGCTCGGTTAACCGCTTATAAGCGGTTGCCGCCATAGAACCGCCGGCTTTCGGCACAGGAACGGCGGCCACTTCCGTAAGCCCCATACGCTCCAATACCTTCCGCTCCACGACAAGCGCCCGATTCAAATGCTCGCAGCACTGAAAAGCCACGTCGAACCCGTGTCTCTGCCGAACCTTGTCGATGCCATCGAACAGCTCGGCGGCGATCTCCTCCGCGCCTCCCGTACCAATTCGGGCTCCTGCCACTTCACTAGTGCTGACGCCGATAACGATCAGCCGCCCCGGCCCTAGCCCTGCGGTTTCCACTAACTCTTCCAAAATTCCCGCAACCTGCCCCCGGATTTCTCCAAGTTCTCCAGCGTCCAGCGTATCCATGTTCGCATGCCCCTTTCTCTTAGAGAATGGCTTCCTCTCGTCAAAAACTATCTTTATTATACCTAAAATCGCGGGCATATTAACGACAAACTTCGAGCAAGACGACACCGCCAAGAAGATTCCATCCACGGAACATCCTAAATTACGCCATACATCGCAGTACGGAGACAATCAACTTATGACGAAAAAAGAGCATGACGCGAGAAATGCGTCGTGCTCTTTGCCCAGGCGACCGGCCGTATATCCGATGCTCCACCGTGGTTTCATCCACTTTCGTCGCCAGTCACATCGGAACTTCATTGCTAGCTTAAGAATAAAACATAAGTGAGACAAATGCAACCGGGTATAACCCCGAAAATCTTATTCCCCCAACCGTTCCTGCTCAAGCTTGTCCAACAGGCTAACAAGCGCGGCACGAATTTCTGCCGCTGCCCGGTCATAATCTGCCCTAGAACCTCCGAATGGGTCGGAAATATCGTGAACCGGCATACGTTGCAGCAGCTCGTTCAACCGTCGCTTCGCCGTCTCATCCGGTTTCTTTCCCAGCGCCCGGTCCAGTTCAAGATCGGCTGCCAGCCGCTGCAACTCTTCCCTCTCGGCTAGAATTGCTGGATCGTTTTGCGCGTATTCTTTAAGCGTATATATTTTATCGGCCGCCTCCGGAAAGGAGTAGATCATTTGCCGCTTGTGCCCTTCCGTCAACCCGAGAATCAAATCGGCCCATTCCACCAGTTCCGCATGCAGCGGCGTCGATAGAATGCGATCCTCGACTCCCTGCTCCTTCAGCACGGCACTCGCATGATGCGAGATCGACATTCCTTGAGTCGCTGCCACTCCGGCAGAGCGTACCTCCACATGAAGCCCCCGCTCGCGGGCCAGCTTGCGCATCATCCCTTCCGCCATCGGACTGCGGCAGGTATTACCTGTACAAACAAACAAAATCCGCATTACTAATCACCTCCGCCAGGATGCGAAATCCCGTATTTTTATCAGTGTTATTGTATCAGAAGATGAACAGGAGGCCAAACGCAAGCAAGATCGCCCCCCCGGCGGCCTCGCCGTATTCTCCGAGATTTCGGCCGACGCTGCGGCCAAGAGCGAGCCCCATCATGGACATTAGCCCGCCAAAAAAACCGAAGGCAAGCACAGTCATCAGCAGGTCGCTGTGAAACATCCCCAAAGATACTCCAACCGAAAACGAATCGATGCTGACGCTCAGCGAAAACAGAAGAACCCCCCACAAAGTACGGTGATTGATCGATTGAAACCCGCTGCCTTTGACGGAACTGAAGATCATATGTGCCCCCAAGAGCAGGAGCAGCCCGCCGGAGGCGTAGCGCGCCAGATTACCGAGCAGAACACCCACATATTGGCCCGCAAAAATGCCGATCAGCGGCATAAGCACGTGAAAAAGAGCTACAGTCGATCCAATGCGAACAGCATCGATACGCCGTACCCCTTTCATACCGATCCCGACCCCGAGCGAAAAGGCGTCCATCCCAAGGGCAACCGCCATCAGTAAAATGGTCATCCATTCTCCGAGTTGAGCCAATGCTTCTGTCATAGTTCCACTCCCCCATATCCGAATACTTCTTGTACCACCATATGCGGACAAGAAGTATTTCATGACATGACGGACACGGGGCTGAACGAAACCGCTATTCTATTCTTCCTCGCCGGGCTCCAATACGCCGGCCTCCAGATAATTAATGTATTGCCTTAACTTGTTCGCGGACGCCCAACTGATGTCCCCTTGCTCAAACATCGATTGCACCTCATTGCGCTGAGCCTGAATGCCTTTGATACGCAATTCGTTTTTGTGCTGGTTAAACATGTCCTCGTCTTCAATAGGTTTGGAGGTTCCTGAACGTCCTTGAAGACGCTTGATCAATTCCTTGTATTGAGCCATGACCAAAATAGACTCCTGCCGGTTCTCCTCGTTGACTTGCGCCTGTACAGCTTCAAGTGCAGCTATGGACGTTCGGAGTCTTACCGCCTTCCATTGTTCCATTGCTTCCGCCGGGAATCCGTCGGTTTTGCGTTTGAAGAACTGCTTCGAGAACAAGCGACGAATCCGGAGCAGCGACACCATGACCTGCATTTTGAAGCGGCCTGACATGACCATTTCCATTTGGTTCATGACCTCTTGGATTTTTGACGCCAATTCCCCGGTAATCTCGCCGCGGTCCAGCATGCTTTGGATCTCCCGCCGCTCCGCTTGAAGTCCGGCAAGCCTCAACTTCATCACGGTATTGTTTCTTCTCCGGTCGGACCATTCCTGATTCCGCTCGTTTTGAAGCCGGATCAACTGCCGGTGATAACTTGCCAGCACCGACCTGGCTGCCGTTTCATTCTCTTCTTCGGTCGCTTCCTTAATTGCCTTGATCCCCGCATGCAGCATAGAGATACGAGCTTCACGTTCGCGTTCGGCAACAGGATCATTTCCCTCTTCAGGGTGTTTGGAGAGCAGAGGCAGCACTACGCTGGCGATAATTAGCGAGCATAGAATAACCCCGGCCGCCAGAAAAATAATTAAATCCCGTTCCGGGAACGGGCTTCCATCCTGAAGAAAATAAGGAATGGAGAACGCCGCGGCCAACGTAACCGCACCCCGAACGCCGGATAAAGAAATCAACACGGAAGACATCAGCTTCGGCTTCCCCATATTTTCCCCGCTGCCGAGCAGCCAGGAGCCTTCCCAGAACAGGTACACCCATATAAACCTTAGCACGATCAAGCCTAACGAAATTAACCCGATAAAGCCCAGTACCTGCACATTGCTGTATTCCGGACTTTGGAATATCGTTTCCGTCGCGCCGGGAATTTGCAGCCCCAAAATAACGAACACTAAGCCATTTAAAATGTAAAGAATTACGGACCATGTATTTTGGGACACCATCCGCAGCTCGGCCTGCATCGATTCATTGCGGTCCCGCTCAATGGCATGCACAATCCCACCGGCTACAACGGCCAGGATCCCTGAGAAGCCAAGCTCTTCCGTCACCAGATAAATCACGAACGGGGTCAAAATCTGGATCAGCATATGTATCGTAACGTCTTCCATGCCGAGCCGGCGGATAAACATCCGCAGCCAGACGATAAGAAAGGCCGCGATTGCGCCCACGACCAAACCGCCGATCGCAATCCACAAAAAGCTCAGCGTGGCTTCGGTGATCGAGAATACCCCGGTCACCGTGGCAGCCACCGCGAACTTGAATGCAACCAGCCCGGAGGCGTCGTTCATCAACGATTCTCCTTCAAGCAGCCGCATAATGCCTTTAGGCAAATGGATTCTTCCTGCCAAGGCACTTACGGCGACCGCATCCGTCGGGGACAAAATGGCGGCAAGCGCGAAGGCCGCGGGCAGCGGAATGCTGGGAATCAGCCAATGGATCAGATAGCCGCCCGCAAATACGGTAACGAACACCAAACCAAGAGCGAGCAGCAGAATCGGGGCCCTTAAATCCCACAGTTCCTCACGCGGAGTCCGTTTGCCGTCATTGTAGAGCAATGGGGCGATAAAGAGCAGCAGAAACAACTCGGAATTCAGCGGCAAATGAATGCCGATCGGCAGCAAGGCCACCAAAGTTCCCAATATAATTTGCAAGAGCGGGACCGGGACGAACGGAATGAACCGGTTCAGAACATTCGATACCCCGATCAAAACGAGCATGATGAGCACGATTTCAAATATTTCCAAAACTCAAGCCCCCTACCAAAAGTATGACAGCGCCGGCCGGACCGATAAAAAGAACCCTGTTAGCCGAAGCGGGAACGTAAACATAATAACTTCCACCCGACTACTCTTCCTCTCCGAATAAATCTATCTGTTTTGGCGGCAGACCTACCGTTTCGAGCCCCAGAAGATTCATCATCTCCACGGCATTCGGAGCGGCGTCTCCACCGGAATTGTTATTAAAAATCATGCAGATTTCTTTGGTGCCTTTGACCTCGAGGACGGCCAGCTTGTCCCGCCAATCCAGGAGTTCTTCCCGGTTATAACGGTACAGGTTGCGGACCTCCCGCCAATTGGGAGCGCCCCCCTGCAACCAGCCTCCGGTGTTGCGTCCATGAAGCCGGACAATTGTAAGTCCGGTATCCGTCGGCTCCAATACCGCAGGGACCGAGCCCTCCCCGATTTGCGGTTCATCACAAATAATATGAATCCATCCTTCACTCCGCATAAAAGAGAGCGTTTCTTCCCGTACCTCCGGAGCATACCAGCTCTGATTCCGAAACTCCAAGGCCAGAGGCAGCGACCCCATCCACTTTCTAACGGCACGGAGCCTGCGAATATTGTCCGCCGTGCAGTCGAACCAGGGCGGAAATTGAAACATGACGGCCTTTAAACGCCCCGATTCTACGACCGGGCGTATGGAATCCAGATAAGCCTGGAACATTTCCCCCGGGCCGCCGTACGGGTTTTTACCCCGGTTATGCCCGGTCATTCCCCGATACGCTTTCAAAATAAACATAAAATGCGGAGGCGTCTCCTCCAGCCATCGCCGGTAAGTGTGTTCACCAAGCACGGCGTAAAAGGAACTATCGACCTCCACGACCGGAAAATGCCTGGCGTAGAGCGCCAGCTTCGCCTTGGCCGGCGTGCCGGCCGGATAAAGTTCCTCGTGATCTCCCCATCCGGTTAAACCGATCGAGATCATGCCACCCCCGCCTTTCCTGGAAATGGACCCGCCGGTTGGCGGAACCTTATACGTTAATTACCTGTTGGCCCGCCGCTTTAAGCAGGCGGTTCATCACGGCGGCGCCGAGTCCATCCTGCGGACAGGACTCGGCCATAATAAAGGTGACGCCGCTGTCGTCAAAGCGGCGGAGCGCCGCGTAAAGACGATGCGCAGCCGTCTCCAGCGCCGTCAGGCTGCCGAGCGATAGCACGCAGTCGGCGCGGTAGGACGGGAGATGCTCGTCGAAGGCGAGCACGCCCGTGACCTCCCCGCGCGCCCGGGCCGCGTCGAGCTCGGCCTGGATGCGGTCCGCCACCGCCTCGGGGGCGGGCCCGGTCACCACACGCAGCGCCCCGCGGGGGGCGTAGTGCGTGTACTTCATGCCGGGTGAGCGCGGCGCCGGCATGTCTTTGGCTTCGCTGCCGCCGCCCGCGCTTTGCAGGGCGGCGTCCAGCCGCACGCCGCCCGCGGCATGGCGTGCGAGCTCCTCGACCGTGATCCCGCCGGGGCGGAGCACGGTCACGATCCCGTCGGCGCCGGCCTCCACCACCGTCGACTCCACGCCCACCCCAGTGGGCCCGCCGTCGACGATGCCGTCGATGCGGCCGGCCAGATCATCGCCGACGTGGCTCGCCAGCGTCGGGCTCGGCCGCCCCGACCGGTTGGCGCTCGGCGCCGCAACCGGGCAACCCGCTGCGGCGATGAGCCGCAGCGCGATATCGTGGTCCGGCATTCGCACGGCCACTGTGTCCAGGCCCGCCGTCACGCGAGGCGAGACGGCGCCGGTGGCCACGGGCAGCACCAGCGTTAGCGGCCCGGGCCAAAAAGCCTCCATCAGCGCCCGTGCCGTCTCGTTAACTTCCGTAACGAGACCATCCAGCGCGCTAACGTCGGCAATATGCACGATCAGCGGATTGTCGGACGGCCGCCCCTTGGCGGCAAAAATCGCCTCCACCGCTGCCGTGTTGCGGGCATCCGCCCCGAGACCGTACACCGTCTCGGTCGGAAAAGCCACCGTTCCGCCAGCCGCCAACACCTCTCCCGCTTCGACCAATGCTTGCTCGGCGGAATCCTGAGAAGTCTGCGGTGCCCCCGAGATTTGCGGAACTTGCGAAGCTTCCGAAACCCGTCTTCCGGCTGACCCTTTCCTATTCATCAAAGCGGTCACATCCCACAACCGGGTGGAACGCATATTTTCAAAACCTGCATCTTCCATCATCTTATCTCCCATAACCATTGATCATCCCAAACTTTTCAAAGAATATACTTTCTATTATAACAATCCCCGCTTAAAGTTAGCCAGCCTCAGCAAAGTCGCGTGTCTCTCGGTCCACCGCTACAGTTACAATACACACCAAAAAAATTAAACCGCACAGGATATTTACCCGCGCGGTCTGTTTAACAATTATCACTTATGAGAACAATCCTACAATCCAATTCCACAGCTTCAACAGCATGTCCCACACAAAAAACCGCACTTCCGTCTCCTCCGGTTCGACCTGATTCATATCCGCTGCATCGGAGCCTGTCTGCGCAGACACCGTTTTCGCCGCACCCTGACTATCCGAATCTTTCGAACCCTTTGAGCTTTCCGAAGTCTTCTCCTTGCTTCCTTTGCTTTGCAGCGCATCTCCGCTGCCGGCATCCACAAAACATAACGGCGGGAACAGTACGCACCACCAG
>DJTQ01000307.1 GCA_002439285.1 Paenibacillaceae bacterium UBA6304 | reverse complement strand
CTCTTATATTGCCGTAAAGCTTCCTCAGGCTCTGTTGTCCGCACGACAAAATATGGCCCGTCAACTGAACTCATTCCTGTTAAAATCCGAACGAGCCGATCACTGTACGACCCGGTCGATTCACGAGCAATGACAACCGGATTGGTCGCCGATACTTGTGTGATCAGAGAATACAAAAGTACAAAAACGACTGGAACAATAATGCTGAGCACAAGCAGCGACGGATTTCTCCATGTTATTTTGATATCCTTGGCGATCAATGCTTTTAACCCCTGAAGCATCGTCAATCTCCCCCTAATTTCTCAACTGGCGTCCAGTATAATGCAGAAACACATCGTTCAGCGTCGGTTCGGTCCATTCAAAACTGACTAAACCATCCTCAATTGGCTTAAAAAGTTGCAAAATCCTGAGCATCTCCATCTTGTCGTTAGTCTTAATATATATCCGACTGCCGCTGGACTCTGCAGCAATGTGCGGTTGCAGCCGATTCATGGCCAGGAGGGCATCCTGGTCCTGAGTGAACAGCAACTCTAACGTATTGGATGTAATCTGAGCCTTAAGCTGCTGCGGGGTGCCTGCGGCCACGATCTGGCCTTTGTCGATGATGATGATCCGGTCTGCCAGCGAGTCGGCTTCTTCCATATAGTTCGTCGTAAGGAAGACCGTTTTTCCTTCCTCCGCCAGCCCCCGGATTCGACTCCAGATCGAGTTGCGAGATTGGACATCCACGCCCAGGGTTGGCTCATCCAGCAGAATCAATTCCGGGGAGGTGAGCAAGGCTCTGGCCAGCGCCAGCCGCCGTTGCATCCCACCCGAGTACGTACCGACCCTGTGATGTTGCCGTTCGCTCAGTCCGACGAGCTCCAGAACCATCGGGATTTGCAAAGTCCATATGCGTTTTTCCAGCCCGTAATATTGAGCATGGAACAGCAGATTCTCCTTTGCCGTCAGGTCGTTATACAGTGCCGTCTCTTGGGGCACTACGGCCAGATTTCGTCGAACAGCCCGCATATCCTTCACCGGATTCATTCCGAATACCTGGATCGCTCCCTCGGTCGGCTGTGACAAGCCGTTGACCAGATTGATGCTTGTCGTCTTCCCGGAGCCATTTGGCCCCAGCAGGCAGAACACCTCACCTTTATTCACTTCAAGCGACAGTTGCCGCAGGGCATAGAAGGGCTCACCGTTTTTTTGGGGATAGGACAAATCCACTTTATCCAGTTCAATAACGCTCATTTTCATTTTCCTCCTCGGTTTAATTAACTAAGTACTCACTCAATTTTATGTTAAAATTTTTTAGCCAAGACTCCTCAGAAATTGACGCACCGTGGCCTGGATATAACGATCCCGCCCGTTTTTGTCATTATCAATGCGATCAAACAGTAAAAAATACATGACAATCGCTGTCTGCACATTTCTGATGGCCAGTTGTACATCATCTCCCTTTCCCACACCTTTGTTGTTCAAGAGAAAATAAAGGGGTTGGATTCCCTCTTCGATAATGGAAACGAGCCGTTCCCTGATCTGCGGGTTGCGCTGGGCCTCGCCAAAGAACATCACAATCAGCGACTCTTTTTCATGCAGCATATTCAGCAATCGGTCAAAATAACAGGTCATCAGGGATTCGAGCGATTCATCGCCATTAAGCTCCATTGCTGCCGTCTGAAGATTCTTATTAAGAGAATGTTTATCCACTACAGCCCATAGCAGTTCTTCCTTGGATGCAAAATAATGATAGATCAGCCCGTCTGTCACTCCCGCTTCCTTGGCGATATCCTTGGTAGTGCTCGCATCAAATCCTTTCCGCGAAAATACCTGCAACGCGGAATCGATCAGCCTGTTTTTTGTCTCCAAAGCTTTCTGTTGTCGAAGAGTTGTCGTTTTCATCATAATCCTCACTCATTTTTGCTTAGTAAACACTTAATAAATATCACGATATTTACTTGTTGTCAATAACCCGCTTATGACAACGATTCGCAGATGAGCACGGTGCTGCACTTGATCATTCAATATTCTCTGCTTCATCCACAAACTCACACACTGCTAGCGGCCTGCCCGCTCAAAGCCGCTCAACTTTTTCGCTCAATCTCAAGCAGCCGACTCTTCATCTCAATCCCCCCACGATACCCAGCCAGCCCCCCATTCTTACCAATCACCCGGTGACATGGAATGGTGATCAGCACCGGATTGGCGCCGATCGCCGTACCGACGGCGCGGACCGAGGACGGTTTGCCGATGCGAAGCGCAATATCGGAGTACGAGGCGGTTTGCCCGTAGGGGATGTCGCACAGCGCCTGCCAGACGGCTTGCTGAAACGGGGTTCCCGTTGCTTCGAAGGGAATAGAGAACCGAGTCAGCTTGCCGAGCAAATAGGCTTCTATTTCATCGGCATAGGGTTGAAGCCGGGCTTCATCCCGGATCAGGGGGCGGCCGGGGAAGCGGCGCTTCGCCCAGTTCTCCAGCTCCTGGACATCCGCTCCTTCGGAGCCGACAAAGCAAAGTCCTTGTTCCCCCGCGGCAACAATCAGGCTCCAATGTTCGTTAATTAGATAACTCCAGTAAATCGGGTCGGTTTGCATCATATTAGATATCTCCTTTCGGTACGGAAGCGTGCAAGGATCGATAGTTGGCCGGCGTAAGGCCGGTGAGTTTTTTGAACAAGGTAATAAAATAAGGCGTATTGGCGAGTCCGACCTGCTTGCCGATCCCCGCGACCGGTTGAGTGGTTGTCAGCAAGCGGGATTTGGCCTGTTCGATCCTGATGTGTTGGATATATTCCACGGGCGTGACTCCGTTCACTTTTTTAAACGTTCTATGAAGATGATAAGGACTGCCGTGGGCGAGGTCGGCGAGCAACTGCAGATTTAATTCCTCCATATAATGGTTGTCGATATATTCGGCCACCACCGAGATCCACTCCTCATCGGGAAGCCGCAGGCCGGTAGGCTTGCAGCGTTTGCAAGGACGATATCCGGCGGTTAAGGCATGTTCGGCGTCCGGAAACACGGTGATATTGTCTCGATTGGGAGGCCTGGATTTACAGGAGGGGCGGCAGAAAATGCCCGTCGTTTTTACAGCGTAGAAAAAGTTCCCGTCACTAGCGGCATCATTCAAAATAATAGACTGCCACTGATCCTCTGTCACTCTAATGTCAGCCACTTCGTTCACCTCCATTGCCTATTATACCCCCTGGTCTGAAGGTATGTACGCATTTTGGGATGAAAAAGCAAGATAATGAAATCGCATGTTGTTGGAGCTATAATGGAATAAATCAAGTCTGGCAGGGTAATTTTAACTAGAATATCCATTTCTAATTCCGGAGGAACCCGAACATGAGACAAAATATTCAAGTCCCCTTTGGCTATGAACCGCCTGTCGCGAAGCGAAAAGGCACGTTAATCTATTACGATACTTTCGAGAATACGTCCGATGCGGAGCTGGAGCGCGCCGTTTCGATTTTGGAGGCGCGCTCCTTCAGTACGCTGGTGCTGTATCCCCTTCATGAGGAGACGGTAAGACGGATGTCCAAAGAGCCGGTGCGTTCTTATTTTAAAAGAGAGGACGAGCTTCACGACTGGCGGCGGGCACGGCAACATTCGGCTATCACGGTGGAAGGCTGGGAAGGGAAACGTAAAAAATACACACCGATCGACTCGGCGCTCCGTTTTTTGGCGGAAAAATATCCTTCTCCCTACTTTCTGTACCTAACACCCGAAACGGCCAATTTATTCGCTTCCTTTTCTTCTTTTGAGGAATGGATTAAGAACATCCGGTTGATCCTGACGGAGCAACCCTCCACAATTCATCCTCGGCTGCAAAAATACACGAACCGCTGGGAAACGGCAGAAAGCCATGCCGGTCAGGAGGAGTCATGAGACAAAACAGAAGATGGTTAATATGCACGATGGCGTTGATTCTAATTTTGGCGATTGCAGGTTGCGCCCCTCGGAACTCGGCCTCTCCAGACTCCAATGGATCCGATGTGAATCAGGGCGAGAACTCGGCTCCGACCTCCCCATCCGCAAACGACCCGCAGCAGGGGGAGAATGGCGAACCGTCACCACCGCCACAAGGGGCTACTGACCCCATTGTCGATCAATTGGATAAGCTGACCACCACCGAAAAGATCGGGCAACTGGTGCTGGTAGGGATGGAAGGGACCGAAGCGGATGAACAAACCAAGGATCTCATCGAAACCTACCATGTTGGAGGTTTTATCTTTTACAAGGATAATATTAAGGACAGTAAGCAAGCGTTGACCTTGTTCAATCAACTCAAGAAGGATAATGAGGCCAACCCGGTTCCTCTCTTTTTGAGTGTGGATGAAGAGGGCGGGCGCGTGTCCCGGATGCCGGCGGAATTCACTAAAATGCCGACCGCCGCCAACATCGGCAAGACCGGTAATCCGGAGGCAGCGGAAGAAGTTTATGAGATTATCGGTGAGGAACTGGCCGGATTCGGCCTCAATCTTGATTTTGCACCAGTTCTGGATGTGAACAGCAATCCGGATAACCCTGTGATCGGGGACCGGGCATTCGGAAATACGCCTGAAGTGGTTAGCAAGATGGGCCTCGCGGCAATGGAGGGCTTGAGCGACGAGGGAGTGATCCCCGTTGTAAAACATTTCCCGGGACATGGAGATACTTCGGTGGATTCCCATCTGGGCCTGCCGGTCGTTGAGCACGATCTGACGAGACTGCAGGAGCTCGAACTTGTTCCGTTCAAGGCGGCGATTGAGGATGGCGCGGACGTCGTGATGATTGCCCATTTGCTCATGCCCAAGCTGGATCCCGATCACCCGGCATCGTTTTCTAAAGCGGTTATTCACGATTTGCTGCGGGAGGATCTCGGTTATAAAGGGGTCGTGATTTCGGATGATATGACCATGGGGGCTATTACTGAGAATTACAAAATCGAAGAGGCCGCGGTCGAATTCATCACAGCAGGCGGAAATATCGTGCTGGTCGGACATGACTACGAGAAGGAAAAAGCCGTGATCCAAGCGATCACGCGCGCGGTGGAACAAGGGAAGATCAGCGAAGAGATGCTCGACGAGCGGGTTAGCGCCATTTTGAAGCTCAAAGAGAAGTACCCGTTGAGCGATGAGCCGGCATCCGGACCGGATATCAAAGCCATCAATGCCGACATCAAGCAAGCCGTAAAACAATACGACCTTCAATAAATTGGCTCACTCGCTGTG
>DJTQ01000211.1 GCA_002439285.1 Paenibacillaceae bacterium UBA6304 | reverse complement strand
GTTGTTCAAAAAGTCATCTTTCCATGACGAAGTGGATCATGAAGCAGATTCGACGTCGAATCTTGAAAACCTGACTTTTTGAACCTCACTACAAGATAGATACCGATTTGACGGATGAGAGGAGCGTTAAGATGAGAATCGTATTGGAAGGCGGTCAGTTGTCCGCCGCAGGTTTGGGTTTCGGCGCGAAACGGACATTCGTCATGAAATGTGGGGGGAGTACGCTGGAGGAATTGCCGGATTCTTTTTATAAGGATTTGGCTGAACTGCAGGAGAGCGGAACCCAGCCCGTGATTGTGCACGGCGGCGGGCCGGCCATTTCGGACAATTTGAGTAAGCTCGGAATTGATACCCACTTCGTAAACGGGTTGCGTTATACCTCGGAGGAAGTGCTGGACGTCGTCGAAATGGTGTTGGCGGGCAGTATCAACAAGAAGATCGTACGCCGGATCGGTCAATCGGGGGGCAAAGCGGTCGGTTTGTCGGGCGTCGACGGTGCCCTGATTCAGGCAAAGCCGGTGGCGAACGCAGCCGAAGTGGGGCTCGTCGGTGAAGTGACCGGCGTCAATGCGGCGCTCATCGAAGGCGTGGTGAAGCTGGGCTTCATGCCGGTAATCGCTCCGGTGGGTATCGGCGAGGATGGGCAACGCTACAATATTAATGCCGATACGGCGGCGGGAGCGGTAGCTTCCGTGCTAGGAGTACAGCAGATGATCGTGGTAACGGATGTGCCCGGCATATTAAAGACGATCAACGGCGAGAAAAGAGTGCTTCCAACGGTGACCGTCCAGCAAATCGAGGACATGATTCAAACCGGCGAAATCTACGGGGGCATGATCCCGAAGGTGCGAGCGGCGATTGCTTGCATCAGCGGTAAAGTCAATGAAGTCGTTATCGTGAACGGCAGCGAGCCTGGCATCTTAGGCAAGGTGCTGGCAGGCGAAACGATCGGCACAAGAATCGTACGTATGTAGTACACGTCCTTCTTTTCTTACGTTATAGTAAAAGAAGAGTGTTAAGATAGTTGCGATCATTTGCGAGACTTGACTGGGAAGAGTGGTCGATAGCACGATAGCCCGATAGAGTGGATGGAGTTGATGGATGTGCTGGATTTGGTGCATGAATTAAACTCATTTACATCAATATGCCGGTTCACTGGATATTTCCAACTAAAAACTGACCCAAACGGCTTATGGCTGAGTTTTACTGGAAATATCCAATGGGGTAGGAGCGGAAACGTGCTTTTTGCTAATTTTAGCGGTAACTCATTGGAAATATCCAATAAGAGTGCTTGATGTTGCGATAATTCGCAAATCTCATTGGAAATATCCAATGAGATTTGAATTGAACCTAGTAAATGGTGGTGCACGGCGGCTAATAGTAGCTCACGAAACTTTATCCGATAGGAGTGGAAAAGGATGGCACAAAGCGATCTTCAGGAGAACAAGACGGCAACTGGTAAAGGTCATGAGGGAGTGGGAGCACCTAGTAGTTCCAGCGCGTTGTTCCCTACATATTCACGCTATCCGATCAGCCTTGTTAAAGGCCACGGAAGCTGGGTTTGGGACGACCAAGGTAACCGCTATCTCGACTTTATGAGCGGACTGGCCGTGACCAGTCTCGGACATGCGCCGGAGAAGGTAAGGGAAATGGTCAAGGCGCAGCTCGATGAGCTTTGGCATGTATCGAACCTGTTCCAAATTCCGCAGCAGGAAAAAGCGGCCCGTCTGCTGACTGAGATCAGCTGCGCCGATGTCGTCTTTTTCTGCAATAGCGGGGCGGAAGCGAATGAGGCAGCTATTAAACTGGCACGCCGCTATCACCAGAAAGTGCAGGGGACGGAACGGTATGAAGTGATCACGTTTGAGCAGTCTTTTCACGGACGTACGCTTGCGACGCTCACCGCGACAGGCCAACAGAAGGTCAAGGACGGATTCCTTCCGCTTCCGGCAGGCTTCAAAACCGTGCCGCTGCATGACATGGAAGCTTTAAAGGCTGCGATCGGGCCGAATACGGCGGCCGTGATGCTAGAGATGGTTCAGGCTGAAGGCGGCGTGCATCCGGTGGATCGCGGATTTGTGCAGGAGTTGGCTCAGCTGTGCAAGCAAGAAGGCTTGCTCTTGATCATCGACGAAGTTCAGACCGGCATGAGCCGGGCCGGCACCTGGTTTGCGCATGAACAGTACGGGATTGAGCCGGATATTTTTACCGCGGCAAAAGGAATCGCCAGCGGTCTCCCGGCAGGAGCTATGCTCGCCAAGGAATATCTCCGCGAGGCTTTCACGCCGGGGACGCATGCCTCGACATTTGGCGGCAACCCGGTTTCGGCGTCCGCCATCGTGGCGACGATCGAGACGATGAAGGAAGAAGGAATTCCGGAACGGGCTGCCGAGATGAGCAGCTACTTGATGGAGCGGCTACGGGAGTCGCTTGCTGACAACCCGTTCGTGACTGAAATCCGCGGGCTCGGGTTGCTGATCGGCATTGAATGTGCCGGTCCGGTAGGCGACCTCGTGACGGCGGGACAGAAGAATAAGTTGCTGTTCGTAACCGCAGGGCCGAACGTGATTCGGTTGCTTCCGAATCTGAAGGTGAGCCATGAAGAGATTGATCAGGCGGTGGATACGCTTGCGGCTCTGATTGCTGCCCATACCGCAAAGGAGGATAATCATCTATGAGCTTAACCGAATCAACCAAAGACACAACCAAAGACACTAGCCTAAGCATTGGCCTCAAAGGGCGCGACTTGCTTGAACTGGACGATTACTCTACGGAAGAGATACAGTATTTGATCGACTTGGCGATTGAGATCAAAGCCAAGCAGAAGAACGGAGAGGTCTACCAGCCTCTGAAGGGCAAGACTATTGGACTTATTTTTGAGAAGTCTTCTACACGGACCCGCGTGTCCTTCGAAGTCGGGATGTTCCAGCTTGGCGGACACGCGTTGTTCCTGAGCAAGAATGACATTCAGCTTGGCCGCGGCGAGACGATAGCCGACACGGCGGGCGTGATGTCGCGTTATCTCGACGGAATCATGATTCGTACGTTCGGTCATGATAAAGTCGTTGATCTGGCCAAATACGCGAGCATCCCCGTGATCAACGGTTTGAGCGACTTGGCTCATCCGTGCCAGGTGTTGGCGGATTACCAGACTATATACGAGCACAAAGGTGCCCTGAAAGGCTTGAAGCTGGCCTATGTCAGCGATGGCAACAATATGGCGCACTCGCTCATGATCGGCGGAGCCAAGCTTGGTGTTCATGTGTCGGTGGGTTGCCCGGAAGGCTATGAGCCTGATCCGCAAGTCGTGGCGAGCGCGCAGGAAATCGCTAAGTCTACCGGAGCGATCATCGAGGTTGTCCGTGATCCGAAGGAAGCGGTCAAGGATGCCGATGTCATCTATTCGGATGTGTGGGCGAGCATGGGCTTTGAAGAGGAACAAAAGGCACGCGAAGTGGCGTTTGCTTCCTATCAAGTCGATGAAGCGTTGGCAGCGTTGGCAAAACCGGACTATTTGTTCATGCACTGCCTGCCGGCGCATCGCGGCGAGGAAGTCAGCGAGGGCGTTATCGACGGCAAGCATTCGGTCATTTTTGATCAGGCGGAAAACCGGCTGCACGCGCAGAAAGCGCTAATGGCAGCATTAATGGGATAATTTTTTAGGAGGCTTCGATAATCATGGCAAAAGAAAAAATCGTACTGGCGTACTCGGGCGGTCTGGATACGTCGGTTATTCTAAAATGGCTCAAAGAAACCTATGATGCTGAAATTATCGCTTTTACGGCGGATATCGGCCAGAAGGAAGAACTGGACGGACTGGAGGAAAAAGCGCTGGCCACAGGTGCCTCCAAGGTGTATATCGACGATTTACGCGAGGAATTCGCGCAAGACTTCATTTACCCGATGTTCCAATCGGGCGCGTTGTATGAAGGGCAATATCTGCTAGGCACGAGCATTGCCCGCCCGCTCATCGCGAAGCGCATGGTGGAAATTGCCCGCGCCGAAGGCGCAACGGCAATCGCCCACGGCGCTACGGGCAAAGGCAACGACCAGGTGCGTTTTGAGTTGGCGGCGGCTGCCATTGCGCCGGAAATCTCCGTCATCGCCCCTTGGCGTTTGAGCGAATTCCGCGACCGCTTCCCGGGTCGCGCCGAAATGATCGCTTACGCGGAGGAAAACGGCATCCCGGTTACAGCATCGGCAGCGAAGCCGTACTCCATGGACCGCAATCTGCTGCATATCAGCTACGAAAGCGGCGTGTTGGAGGATCCTTGGTTTGACGCTTCGGCGCCGGAGAACAAAGGCATGTTCCTGCTTAGTGCATCTCCGGAAGATGCTCCGGATCAGCCGGAATATCTGGAACTGACTTTTGAGCAAGGCAATTGCGTTGCATTGAACGGTGAGCAGTTAGATCCGCTTCGCGTCATGGAGAAGCTGAACGAGCTTGGCGGCAAGCACGGCATCGGCCGGGTCGATATGGTTGAGAACCGTTTCGTCGGCATGAAGAGCCGTGGCGTATATGAGACGCCGGGCGGAACGATCCTGTTTACGGCTCATCGCAAAATGGAGTCGCTGACGATGGATCGCGAAGTGATGAACCTCCGCGACAGCTTGATCACCCGTTACAGCACGCTCGTGTACAACGGATTCTGGTTCGCGCCGGAACGTCTCGCATTGCAGGCCCTCGTAAACGAGAGCCAAAAGAATGTAACGGGAACGGTACGCGTGAAGCTGTACAAAGGAAACATTATCGCGGCCGGCGTCAAGAGTCCGGTGAGTCTTTACAACCCGGATATCGCAACAATGGAAGCCGATCCGACGCAAGCCTATGATCAGGGAGATGCTACAGGCTTTATCCGCCTGAATGCACTGCGCCTGAAGGTAGGTTCTGGCGTGGAACAGAACAACAAGTAAGTTATAAACGGGAACAATCAATTGTAAGTTAAACGGACCGCTTGGCCGTTTCCCTTACGCGGAGGCCGTATCCCTGTCGCCGCCGGGAAACGGCCTGCGGTTTGATTCAGATAAGGAGTGAGCCAAGGTGAGCAAGCTGTGGGGCGGACGTTTTACGAAACAGACAAACCGATTGGTGGAGCAGTATACGGCATCAATCGGATTTGATAAGGCGCTGGCGGAAGAAGATGTGCAGGGGAGCCTTGCGCATGTGACCATGTTGGGGAAATGCGGCATTGTTCCGGAAGAGGATGTCGAGAAGATCAAGGACGGACTGCACACCGTGCTTAACAAAATCAAACGGGGCGAGCTGGAATATTCCGTTTCAGATGAAGATATCCATATGAATATCGAGAAGCAGTTGATCGATGAAGTCGGTCCC
>DJTQ01000217.1 GCA_002439285.1 Paenibacillaceae bacterium UBA6304 | reverse complement strand
CACGAGCATCGCTTTGGACTCAAACCGTTTTTGGGCAATCATGACTCCGATCTCTTGGCTAATCTCCAGCTTTTCGCTAATAATGGCCGAAGTACGTCTAACGATTTCCACCAAATCCCCCCCGGTCCGTTTGCAGGTCGTGAAGACGTCCGCAAAATTGCTGATATCCTCCATTTCCGCCCGGCGACTGAAATCTTGAAGCGCTTCTTCAATCGGCTGGCCGTATTCCATTCTTGTGCAAATAATGCCTAACTCCACAATCAAATCATTGTTTCCGTCAGGATACAGCAGTCTCAGATCGGCAATCGCCTCCCGAAATCCATTCTCGACCGACCGTCCGGCGGCCAGTGAGGAAGATAGCGAATACAGCGCCTGCTTGAAGTGAAGCCCGAGATTTTCTCTCCTTCGGCGCAGCAAATACCGGCTCCAGTACTTGGGAACCATACATACACCACACATCAGGACCAACGAAAGCAGCAGCGAATGAAAAAAGACATAACCGACACCGTACAAGCCCAATCCGCCAACAAGCAAGCAGGCCAATCTCTGCCCTTTAGAAAGAACATACACTCTGTAATCCGGCAAAGTGTCTCGGCCTTTCCCGGCCTGTTCAAGCCTCTTTCCGGTTACGCGCCGTTTTGTTGTGCGCTTTCCTATTGTCACGACCCGTCACCTCCTTGCTCCCCGGCAAAGCGGCTCATTCCGGCCATGCTCAACTTCTCCGTGTGCAGTAAGTGATTGCCTGTGCTCTCCAGTAAACCGATGATTTCCCCCGCCCTCTCTTCTTTCTCGCGAAACTGATATAGCGGGTTCAACACCACCTCCCCATCCTTCATTCCAACTACCTCCGAAATTTCCGTCACTCTGCGTGAGCGGTCGCGAAGCCTGGATAGATGAATGAAAATATCGATCGCTGAGGCGATCTGCTGTCTGACCACCCCGAGCGGAAGCTCAGCCCCGCTCAGCACCATGGTCTCCAAGCGGCTAATCATATCCGCCGTACTATTGGCGTGGCCGGTGGATAAGCTTCCGTCATGTCCAGTATTCATCGCCTGAAGCATATCCAATGCTTCCCGTCCCCGGACCTCGCCGACGATAATCCGGTTGGGGCGCATCCGGAGCGAAGAACGGATCAAATCCCTGACCGTAATTTCACCTTTGCCCTCTGTATTGGCATTCCGAGTTTCAAGGGAGACCAGATTAGGGACCGTTACGATCTGCAGTTCCGCCGAATCTTCGATTGTAATGACCCGCTCATCAACCGGAATATACTGGGACAATGCGTTTAGAAACGTTGTTTTGCCCGACCCGGTACCCCCGCTGATAAAGATGTTGTATTTGCTTCTCACCAAGGTCTGCAGCCAACTTGCTGTCTCTTTATCCAGGGAACCTTTCTCAACCAAATCCCCCATAGTCATCGGACGTTCCGGAAACTTTCGGATCGTCATAGTCGGTCCCTTAAGCGCTATCGGCGGAAGAACGATATTTACCCGCGATCCGTTCTTGAGTCTCGCATCTACGATGGGAGAAGATTCGTTCACGACCCGATTGACCCCGGACACGATTGTCTGAATGATATCCTCCAGCCGTTCTTTAGACTCAAAATGAACCGGCAGGCGCCGCACTTGCCCCTCCTGCTCGACGAATATTTCCTCGGGTCCATTGATCATGATCTCGGTGACAGTCCGATCATCGACAAGCGGCTGAAGAACATCCAAACCGCGGAACGAATCGTATAAGCGCCTTATCCAACTGCGTTTCTCGGTTGCTGTTAAACCCGACAGCCGTTGCTCTTCAAGCACCTGACGCTCGATATAATCCATTAGTTGTTCGTCCTGCATAGAAGAGGTCACATCCAATCCGGAGCGAATCTCCCTCCGGAGCAGAGCGAATATATCTTCCTTCATCTTGTCGCTCCCCCTGCCTCTTCTACTCCCGCCCAACCTGTATTCAGCACCCGGCACAGCTTCATCACATCGCGCTGGTAAATCGGCGAATGCATTAGGCTGCCGTTATCCCGATTCCCTTGGCTCCAGGCAGGGATAAAGGATAGTGTCACCTCTACGGTCATATCCTTTCTTGGCGGCGAAACCGCAAATTCGCTTGACACCCGGTTTGCGGCAAACAGCGTTTTCCCTATTACGGAGTTGTATAATGCAGGGCGGGAACGCTCCAAATGGGCCAGCCATACTCCGGTCTTTCTCAGGACAGTCCCGTCTTCCGTTACAAGCCAGACCAGCTTGTCCGATTTCTCAAGGACCATTTCGGTCCGTCCGTTCGGGAAGGAATCGGTATCTACGATCACCGTGTCATAAAGCCCGCTGCCTGCAATATAATCCAACAATTCAGCCGTATCTTTCCGTTCCATCTCCAACAATTCATTCAAGTTGTCCAACGGTCCGAAGGTATCTCCCTGGAGTAAAGGATGTCTGTAGGCATAAGCGGATACCGGGAATTTCAATGGCTCCTGCCTGTCCTCCGCGGCTTTAAGGTCATACAGCAGCCGGGCCAACCCGGCGCGATGCCCGTCCCCCCGGGTTTCTTGGCCTTCCAGCACAAATCCGCTTTGTATTGTTTCCAAATTCAAATAAAAGACTTTAGCGCCCTCGGCCGCCAGTTGCCTAGCCATATTCAGCGCAACCGTCGTCTTGCCGCAACCGCCCACGGTAGACGTAACCCCGATCACCTTAGCTCTGCCATCCACCGGAGCTATTCCCTCACTGCCGCCGCGGACGGTTTCAATCAAAGAAGACAGCAACAGATGCAGCGGCTGGTATTTGGACAGTTGCCTGCCTGGAAATGCCTCTTGATCTCCATCGCTCAGGCAAATAAGAACGCTTCTTCCTGAAATCTCCCCGCCCACGGCTTCGAGAAAAGACTTCTCGGCAAGCACGACATCCACCATCTCCGCCGATTCCGACAAATACTTCAAGAATGCCTCCGTGCGACTGAACGCCGTCATAATCAGACGCCGGGCGAACTCGCTGCATCGAACGTAATGCAAAAACGGTTCAATATACTGCTCATCCTGAACGGCAAGCACGAGTCGGACTGGTAACACGATCCACCACCTCTTCTAGGAACACAAAAAAGCACCGCCCAAAAACCGATATCTCGGTCCATTGGACGGTGCTTCCGTTCCGTATTCCTGAAATTTACAGTTAGAATAACATAAATGAGCTAACCAGACAAGTCCTATTTCTTCAAATTATTTCTCCAAAAAACGTCTCCTGATCTCCGGTGTAGGCATCATACAGGCGTCATCCTTACCGAACCAGCGGTAACGCCGGGCGGCTACCCATCCGTACACAGCATCCCGGACCGGCGGAGGGATCAAAATAAAAAGATACAGTAACGACCATGGGAAGCGCAAACGTTTGGCAATTCTTAGAGCGGCCGTTGAACGGGTATAATATGTACCGCCCTCTACAAGGACAATCGTGCTTAAGAAATCGCCGTCCGGCATTTTCCCGTCGAGCATGCGCTCGGCCACGTCCGATTGAAGAGATGCAAAGTGAAACACACCGCGCGGATCGCGTTTGATAATGAACTTTACCGCTCCTTGGCAAAGATGACAGACACCGTCAAATAAAACCACCGCATTGGATTCGATTTTATTTTGTTCCACGTTCTCGCCTCCCGACGATCAACTCTATAGAAAAAAGCACGGAGCCAGCAGCCCCGCGCCTACTATCCAAAACTTTGCACCCTATTCGGCCAAAGCCTTGTCAAACCATTGTCCGTCCTCAACTTGGCGCCCGATATCTCCCGCAAAACTATCCATGCATTTGCATATGAAATCTTTGCGGCAGACCGGACAAGGTGTCTTTTGCAAGCGGCTGATATTGGTTAGCCGCCATTCCGGAAAACGATGGTAAAACACACGGCATTCCGTTCCGTCGGCCAGCTTAACGATAAATTCGTACAATCCCTCTTTGTCGTTGCTACCGGCCTTAGTCACGTTCTCAACATTCGGTCTGTAAGACATGGTTCATCACCCGCATTATCAAATTAAAATCCTGTTTTAGTACTTAGACATATTAAATAATTTTAGGCGGCGTGTCAACTTGGAAGGGGATGACAACGGCAAGGAGTGGTATCACAACATACTAGTCCCCGCTCAAAAAAAAGACTCCCTTAACATTATACCCAAAGGAAGTCTTTTTAAAGGGGAGATAGAGCAGTCTATTCCACAAGATTTAATCTTACTTCAATGTTTCCGCGCGTTGCCTTGGAATAGGGGCAAAAATCATGCGCCTGATGCAGCAGCTCTTGAGCTTGGGAGCGTTCCACCCCCGGTAGCTTAACGTCTATTTCCACGGCCAGTTTAAAACCGCCGTCGCTATCATCTTTTCCGATGCTAACGTGATGGGTTACCTCTGCATGATCCGCCGGGACTCCGGCCTTTTCAGCCACATTTGCCAGGGCGCTTGCAAAACACGCTCCATATCCCGCTGCAAAAAGCTGTTCCGGATTCGTCCCGTTTCCCCCGTCTCCTCCCATAGATTCAGGCATACTAAGATCCAGTTTCAGAATGCCATCCGAGGATTCTAATGAACCTGTGCGTCCACCTTTTACTGACACGGTAGCCGTATATAACTTATTCATGGCAATACCTCCTTAAGCCAATATAATAATGAGAAGTCACAGTCCATTTAAAGCAATGGGACCGATCTGAAACGGAAAAGGCGAAAATGTTCTCTTAAGGAAAAACTCTTGTAGTTGAGAAATACCGAAATTACTCCTTGATTTCCTTAAATGACGCATCGTATAGACGGAACATGGTCTTATAACCCGATTCGTCAATCTTAATCCCGACATCAAGCCGGCCCGTTATTTCAAGAGGCTCCGATTTGTATCTCAACTTGATATCCTCCGGGACGAATACGATCATGATTTTGTTCCAGTACGTTTCATCTCCGTTATCAAAAGGACACTCCGCCCCAGGTTCAGGGATCAGTAAGAACCAGTTATTTTCAAAGGATAACACCTCTCCCATAAATCCCTTAATCGTAACCGTTGATCCGCTAAGATCCCAGAATGCTTCGGAAGGCGTGGTCTGATCGTCACCGTCAAAAAATTGGGACCACCCGATCGGCTGAGGCCCGGTTTTCTCCTTTACGTTCACAGCACTTTGCTTCGCTGCGGGTGAATGGGACACAGGGGAAGTGGGTGCTGTTGCCGATTTACCGGAACCCCCTTTCGCGGTTGGTTCTGTGGCGGCCTTGGATTGCGGTTGCGATTGCAATTTTGACGTTTCCTCCGCTTTGGGTTCCGACGGCTTCTTCATTTCTTCCGTAGGCCCCACCGTTGAATTTGGCAGCAAATGCGCAACAGGTTCAATCGGAGCAGACTTAACTTCTGCTGGTTCTATTCTCAGAGCATTTTTGGTGGGCACGGCCAGTGAAGACCCTGGGCCAGCGGCCTCTCCGAAGGACCCTGCAGGTGCTGTAAGCGGCTTATCCTGGCCGCAGCCTTGAAAAAGCATTGCAAATACGATGATATAAGGTAGCAGGAGCCATGAGCATGTTCGTTTCATTTCATCTACCTCCTTAAGCTTTAAACAAGGCAAGCGGATCTAATCGATACATCCGGACAGCGGGGAGCAGAGAGGCCGCGATTCCTATGGTGAGAGCCCCCGCTGCGATCACAGCGTGATCCCACGTCACGTAGAACGGTGAAATTTGAATTCCTGCATACTGAAATAAAGCATCGCGCAGCACATACCCTCCGGCATGCCCAGCGAGGATTCCCAGAACGAGCCCGATACCCGTCAACACCAGCCCCTCCCCCAGCATAGCCGTCACGATATACCTCCGCGATTTCCCCAGAAGCCGCAACAGCCCAGCATCCTTGGTGCGCTCTCCCGCAGCGGCGATCAAAGAAAGCAGGATCGATACCGCAGCCAGCAAGATGCACAGCATCGACACGATATCCAGCAATTCGGTGCCTTTGTCCACAAGGTTGACTACATCGGCAACAGCTTTGCTTGTATAGGCCACCTGCACCCGGCCATCTACTTCAAGCAAGGAGCGTAGTTCCTGCCCGGCCTGCAGCGCACCCGGCTTCACGAGGATCGCGGTAATCTCGCGTTTATTTGCGGCTTCCCCGTGGACAGCCCATGCATATTCTACCGAGGTAAAAACAGCCCGGTCATCCGGTGTATTCAACTTCGGCAGAATCCCCTTGACCGTATAGATAAAGCTCCCATGTTCGTCATGCTCCTTAGCCCCTTCTCCTTCCTCGAGGTGAACTGCCTCTACCAGACCATGTGCCCCTGAAAAAGTGTCTCCGACCCCCAGATGAAGCATTTTGGCTACATAAGCGCCAATCACGACTTCGCCAGTCTGCCTGTACAAATGTCCTTCTGTCAGTTGCTGGTCGCCGTACCGGGTCATAAAATACTCCGGATCGATGCCGACGATCGGATATTCGTTAAAATGATCTCCCGTCGTCATTGCGTAAGCCCGTTCGACAGAAGGAGTCTCGCTGACCTTATCCAGCGTTTCCCCCGGGATATTCCCCGTGGGTGCCCCTACATGATAAAATGTGTTTAAAACAAGCTGGCTTTCGTTTCCTGCCGCTCCAATCACCAGATCGAACGGACCATAA
>DJTQ01000213.1 GCA_002439285.1 Paenibacillaceae bacterium UBA6304 | reverse complement strand
AGCTGTCCGGTGGCCAGAAGCAGAGAGTCGCGATCGCCCGTGTGTTCCTGAAGGATCCGCCGATCCTGATTCTGGACGAAGCCACGTCTGCGCTTGATCTGGAATCGGAGCATTTGATCCAGCAATCGCTGCAGGACCTGTCCAAGAGCCGGACGACGCTGATCGTGGCACACCGTTTGTCCACAATTACGCATGCCGATCTTATTATCGTGATGAAGAACGGAGCGGTCGCCGAGCGGGGCACCCATGAAGAGCTGATGGCCAAGCCAGAGGGCGTTTATGCGCAATTGTACAATATTCAGAATTTGAGTCATCAGTAATGTAAAACTTGACCGTTTCAGTTGCCGGGAAAATCCGGCATATTAGGGCGGTCATTTTTATTTCGAGGCAACATTTCTCCTAAGTTAAGAAACATTATTCTCAGATTTCGCCGTGTAATTCATGATTTGGATCATACATGATGACGGGTACAAGAAGTAAAATTGATTAATAAGATCAATGTTAGAACTGATGAGTATACGAGAGGGAAACTATTTTTGATCAATTTTGCTGAAGGTAGGTAATAACGATTGTATTAATCATGGACTCCGAGGTGATAAACATTATTCCTATAGCGCATTATTTGTTTGCACTTGCTTTTAGCGAATATTATAGTAAGGCAGATTGGCAAAATTGGGCTGACGAACGCATACTTCGTCAGACAAGGCCAGAGCCTTGGTTAATCGATGTTTCTTTAGCTAGTAATGTTGATATATTAAGTAAAGTCCTGAGTGATCTAATAATTTTAGAAAGAGACTCTGTGAAAAATAAGCCCCCTTTTAGCGATGCAGTTATTGGGTACTTTTACCTCAATTACTTGTCTAAGAAAATTACTCTTAACGATTTATTGCAAAAGTCTGGTGATGAAGCAGACGGAGGTGAGGGTGCAACAAGGGAGTGTGAAGAATATTATTCTATTTTAAATGAGTTAGAGGATAATAAGGACCTTGATCAAGACTCTGGCTTTATAAAGATGATTGAAGAAATATTTGAACCCTTGAAATGCATTGCCTTATCTCAGAAAGAGATTCTAGAAAAGTACTAAATTTGTGAACCTTGATTGGCTTCATGCCTTTCAAGGTTTCCTGTGTTGGATGGGGTAATTAGGCTTGGCTCAAAGGAGTGTTATAATTGTTGAACATCATCTCGAAAAATTTAAACTTACAAGAAAAAATTAATATAGATCCATATATTCCTATTAATATTACCTGGGGGAAATGGAATGAGATTGAGGAAGGAACACACTATTTTAGACTAGGAGATTTCAAAAAGTCACTTTTAGAAATTGGAATAGGTTCAAATACAGGAATCATTCGATCAGTAACCCTGGTTGAATCAAATAAGGTGTTTTTAAATGATGTGAACAACGAATATAACTTGTCTAATATTGAACAGGGAATCCCAGTATTTGAGTTAAGTCAATTTGCGGGAAAAGGTATAGCGGATATTAAGTGTAATATAGAAGTTCGTTTATTTAATAATAATTTATTGCTTACATTTAGGGACGATGATAAAGCTGAAAAATGTATTTATTCCGATAGAGTTATGTTTGGAGCAAACCAATTAAACGAGTTATGTTTTATCATGGTTGAGGGGTTATCAAAGGAAGAAACCATGCAGTTGAATGACGTTTTAAGTAGTCGGAGCAAATGATAAGATTATTTTTGGCACGGGCGATGATTTAGTAATTAAACTATGAATGGTGATACTAAGTTTGTAAGAGGGGCTCTGCCCAAGGAGTGGATTTTGATGTATATATTCACTATTAAGCACCCTTAGGAGGTGAGTGAAATTGAGTGATACTTTAATGCCAAAACACTTGGAGAGCACATACAAAATGCTGAAAAGTGCATTTCCCAATGGTATTGAAAACGAAGATTACCATCCGCTCTTGTTCTTGCTTTACGAATATATGTCTGACAGGAATATGGCCGAAGTTATATCGTCAATTACAGGGAAAGACACACCTATTATTCTTAATGATATCCAAAAATCAGTATCTGTTAACATGCTAAATGATGAAGTCGTACAGAAGATAAGAAGAAAACTTTTACCTTATGGTTTTGAGGAATGGACAGAAGAAGAATAAGATTAAACACTGTAGACCTTGAAGGGCTTTATGTTTTCAAGGTTTTTCTTAGTTGTGGCTGCCCAATGCAGCATGAAATAATACCCCAAAAAACGGGTGAGATTATTAGCGGGCAAGGTAGAAAAACTGGTGACGGAAGTGCAACATGCAAAAAGAGTAATTAATGCAAGGAAAGAGGCTGCCCCTTGAGTTTAATCATTCAAGAGACAGCCTCTTCCGATATCTTTACATCTTACCTATGAACAGCGACAGAATCCCTGCGGCGATCAACGGACCGACCGGTACGCCGCGGAAAAAGGCGACGCCAAGCACGGTGCCGATCATTAGTCCGGCCACTACGGTAGGCTGGCTGCCCATCAGGGTGGCTCCTCGCCCGCCAAGCCAGGCGACCAGCATGCCTACAGCGATGGCGAGCAGTGACTTCCAGTGGAAGAAAGAAGACCACAGCATTTGTAGCGACAGCTTACCGCTGGCGACAGGCGTCATTACTCCAATGGTAAGAATGATGATCCCCACGGTCAGGCCATATTTCTCCAACCAGGGAAAAGCGTAATGCATATGCAGCACGCGAATCAGCAGCAGGACAATCATGGCAACGGTGATCGGCATATTGCTGCTGAAAATTCCTAATGCGGCCATGAGTAAGAGTAAAAGGGATACAACATCGATTTGATTCATCTATAGAATTCTCCTTACTCCATCTTTATGGAGCCCATGCTATTATGCCTTATCGGATAGCTGATCGCTGATATGCTCTGCGAGCAGACGTCCGTGATCCCGCCCGGATTCGATAAATACTTCGTTCGCGTTGCGGCCGGAAGCAATGACGCCGGCGACGTAGATCCCCGGAATATTCGTTTCCATCGTCTCCGGATTGAAGACCGGTTTCTCCATCTCGCCGGACATTTCTACACCGGCATCCAGCATCAATTTCCGGTCCGGGCGGAAACCCGTCAAAGCGAGGACAAAGTCATTCGGAAGCACGGTTCTATCCCGCAAGTCCACAGACTCGACGACAATTTCCCGTTGATGGATTTCGATTACTCTGGATTCCAGCAGGAGTTGGATCTTTCCTTTGTTAACCATACTCTCAAAGACAGGCTTCACCCAAGGCTTGACCGAATCGGACATTTCCTTACCACGGTATACAACGGTTACCTCGGCATCCACGCGGACCAGCTCCATCGCAGCGTCAACCGCGGAATTGCTGCCTCCGATCACGGCAATTTTCATTCCGGCATAGGGATGAGCTTCTTGGAAGTAATGGGTCACTTTATCGGTATCTTCTCCAGGGATCCCCAAAATATTAGGGTGGTCGAAATAACCGGTAGAGATGACTACATAACGGGTAGGGTATTCCCACTTTTCACCGCTACGGGTGACGGAGTGAACGATAAAGCTGCCGTCCGGCTGCCGTTCGATCCGAGTAGCTTCTTCATAGGCGGCAATCTGTACGCCATAGTGCTGGCTAACCCGGCGGTAATAGGCGAGCGCCTCGTGGCGAAAAGGTTTCTCGTTCGGAGAGACGAAAGGAACATCGCCAATCTCCAGCATTTCCGGTGTACTGAAAAACTGCATATGTGTTGGATAGGAAAAGATCGAGTGGACAAGGCAGTTTTTTTCAAGAATGAGCGTATGTAAGCCGCGCCGCTGACACTCGATGGCGGCGGATAGTCCGCAAGGACCCGCTCCGATGATGATGACGTCTTGCATGAGAGTCCTCCTTGAGATAATTTACTTTCTAAACATTATCATCCTACCGCAAACGCCAAAGAATATCCAGAGACGTGCCTCTACCGGGCTATGGCTTGTCCAGGGTATGTCTTTTCTATGAAGTTTTGAGGAAATCGCGTTCAAGTCGGATATTTCGGGATACAATAGTACTGTAAGCGCTTCCTATGAAGTAATAATCCAAGTTAGGAGGTATATGCCATGCTATTTTGGATGAAAAATAACCGTAAGCGCAGTAAAGAATCTCTTCCTATTCTTGCTGTGCAGGTAACGTTGGAAGAAGTTAAACAAGCAGTGCGGAAATATGAGATCGATATGCCGGAGGGCATTAACCGCAAATCTTTGATGTTGTCTGACGGAAGTCTGGATTTAAGCCGATTGTCCCGATATTTAGGGGGAGTTAGTGGCCAGAAATTTTATTTGTCACGTGAAACTTATGAGATTTTTGAAGAGGCAGACCGAGAAATTCCTTATTTCTTGGATTTAGTGCAGGTCGCCGTGGATGATTATATGGAGGAGACCGGCAAGCTGCCTGTTTTGAAGCCGGATCCACCGTACCAAGTTGATTTTAGGCTGCTGCAAAAAGAACACTATCTCAAAGAAATTCCTCCTTTTCCGCTCTATATCACGGATCAGGAAATGCTACTGACACACCAGCCTAAACAGGTTATATAATTGGCTTAAATAAATTAATCCTACTGAAAGCGCAGAGTCCTTAAAGGGGGATGCGCTTTTTTGTTTGCCGGTTTATTGACAGACTGTCCTACAATAGAGATAGAGATAATTAGAGAAATAGAGAAATAGAGAAATAGAGAAATAGAGAAATAGAGAAATAGAGAAATAGAGGGATGGATAGATATGGAGCGGATTAAGGCTGTCTTATTTGATTTGGACAATACGCTGATGGACCGGGATTGGACTTTTCGGGAATTCGCGAGCCAGTTGGCACGTGAGCGACTGAAGGTTAGTGATCCGGAGGAATTGGAGCAATGGGTTGCTTACATGATTGAGAGTGATGCGGACGGATATCGGCCGAAAGAGGGCTTTTTCCGTGAATTGATCGAAAAATTACCTTGGGCAATCAAGCCTGATTTGACGGAACTTAAGGCGTATTATGACAAAAATTATATGTCCCACGCACGCGCGATGGACCATGCGGTGGAGGCACTGGAAGCCTGCCGTTCGCTGGGCCTGAAGGTAGGCATTATTACGAACGGATTTAGTCATTTGCAGCATGGAAAGATCGATCTTTTGGAACTGCGCCACCATGTTGACACGATTACCGTATCCGGCGATATCGGGATCAAGAAGCCGGATGAACGAATCTACCGGATCGCGCTGGAAAAGATGGACGTACGGGCGGAGGAGACAGTGATCGTGGGGGATCATCCACGCAACGACATTTGGGGAGCGGCTAAAGTGGGAATCCGCGGGATATGGCTGCTTAGAAAACATGCCTGGCCGAGTGAGCTGGAGGGCGGAACACCTTGGCGCACCATTCATGAATTGAATGAAGTCGCCCCATTGCTTCGGGCGTGCTGTCTTTTGGATGAATAACATTGCAGATACAGGTTGACAAATGTTTCCTGATTCGAATATGATGTAGTCAAATCTTTTCAAGGAGGCTGGTAAATATGTATGGAGTTAACCAAGTGGTGTTTACGCAAATCCAACATATGATTACGGTCTCTGGACGGGATAACTGTTAGCAGGCATGTTACGTTGTTTAGTTGAACAACGATAGAACTGCCTTAACAACGGAATACTGCCGCAGGACCGTAAAGGTCCTGCGGTTTTTTCATCTCCGGAGTTTTATTTACTGTTCTTGCGGAGAAGAGGACGCGGGTGCTTTTTGCCCGTGTCCTTTTTTTGTATCTCCTTGGAAAGAAGCAACTTATTAGCGAATTGGAGGAAATCAATTTGAATTCAAATCTAAACCTGAATGTGAACACGATGAAAGCAAACGAGACTTTGGATATGAATACCCTCGGTTGGGGCCAGCGGTGGGAGAAGGATTTTGCGGAGCTTAAGCTTGCAGACGTCGAGCCGGCTAGGGTAGTAGCTGATCATGGGCATAAATACCGTGTGATTTCTAAGCGGGGGGAAGGTTGGGCGGAGCTGTCAGGGAGACTTCAGCATGAGCTTCCGGACAGAAGTGACCATCCGGCGGTAGGGGATTGGGTTGCGCTACGGTATTTCTCAATAGACGAAAAGGATGGAATTATCCACGGCATTCTGCCTAGATCGAGCCGGATATCCCGCCGGGCAGCAGGTTCGGTGCCAAGCGAGCAAATGATTGCGGCGAATGTCGATGTGCTGCTGCTGGTAGCCGCCCTAAATCTGGATTTTAATCTTCGCCGCCTGGAGCGATATCTCGTGATGGCCTGGAACAGCGGGGCTAGTCCGGTGGTGTTGCTCAGTAAAGCGGATCTTTGTGAAGATCCGGAGCATTTTGTTAGGGAGACGGAACAGATCGCCCCAGGAGTACCTGTCATTGCGGTTAGTGCTATCGAGGATCTGGGGAGAGCAGAGCTGGAGGCCCTTCTGCAACCCGGCATGACCATAGCGCTCACCGGCTCCTCAGGCGCGGGCAAATCGACGATCCTGAATTGGCTTGCCGGTGAAGAGGTGCAACTCACGCAGGGAATTCGCGAAGGCGATAGCCGTGGCCGTCATACGACGACTCACCGGGAAATGTTCGTGTTACCGCAAGGAGCGGTCATGATCGATACCCCGGGAATGCGCGAATTGCAGCTTTGGGACGATGGCGGAGGCGGATGGTCCGAAGCTTTTACGGACATCGAGGAACTTGCTCTGCAGTGCCGATTCGGGGATTGCCGGCATGAGCGGGAAGCCGGATGCGCGGTGCAGGAAGCGGTGAAGAGCGGCGAGTTGGACCGTAAAAGGCTGGATAATTACCGTAAAACCGAGCGGGAACTGAAATTCCAAGCCTCGAAGGAAAGACTCCGACAGAGGAACGATCGGAAGACAACCGGCAAAAAAGAGGCTCCTCGAGGCAAAGGCGAGCAGCGTAGACAATTGGGGCGAGAACTGGAATAGAGGAATAGAAGAAAACATGTCGAACTCTAAGAATCCTTGTCAGACGTAGTGTTTAGCCGTTTAAACCTCGTGAATCGGGTTAAATTAGGAGTAAGAACAAAGCAGGAAAAATGTTCCTGTGGCGAGATCACCTAATGGAGGATGAGGAATATGGCCATAGACCGGTTTATTATTAAAAAAATACAAACCTGCACCTATGAACCGATGCGTCTTAATCTACTGCGCTTGTTGCTGATTCGGATCGAAAAGGCGATGCATGAAGAAGAGGCCCATAAGACGACTGTATATTAAACCGTCGCCCGGGCCTCTTCATTTCTTAACATATTTCTGTAGCAAACCGGAAAGTTAGATTCTCATGCTTAATAAAGCGAAAGAGCCAAGGAATCGAACTCGCTCTTACTGTGAAGGATGGCTTCAGACCCCTCAATTTCAATGCTGATTAACGAATTTAGACATTTCTGCAAAGCTTGTTTTCCATTACGGATCTTATTTTCCAATGCACTAGTCAACAGCTTCAAAGTACGTTGTATGGGTTGTTTGGTATCGGTGTTGAAATAAACGGGAACTTGGGTGTTTTGGAAAGTAATTAAAATTTTCATAACTAATCACCTCTATACAGTGGTCTCATAATAAACATTGTAAAATAGAAATCTTAAAAATAGATTAAAATCATATTATAATTAAATTAAGGTTTTGTGACGGGCAGCGGGAAATGATAGATTTCCCGGCTGCCTTTTATCTTATTACGAATAAGTTCGAAAATAAGTTTCAATCTATGAAAAAAAATATGATTCAACTCCTATTAAAATGGGTATAATGTAATGGATTGCCAGGTTTTTCCGATCGATTGTCTTATAAACAGTGGTATGATTACAGCATCCTCAAAATTAACTATAGCTTATTCATAATCATAGAGAGAGAAAAATGGGTAAAGGAGTTGGTTGAATGATCATAGCAAACGCTTCGCAAACATCAGATTTAACGCTGGATTCAAGAGAGTTGTATTATCTGGCGGATTTGCTGGGCGCGGATTGCCTGGACTGCATGGAAAATCCTTTTCGGGGATATCTGCAAGAGGAGATGGCGGAAAGCCGGGAGGATGTCCGGGAATCTTTGATTGCAAAAGGTGTCATAAATAAAGAGGTGGAAGGGACCGCGATTTCTCAGGAGATGTTCTCCAGCCTAGCTGCCCTATTATTCTCGGATAAAGCCTGCTGGATGAAATACAAAACCGGAACCCAATTGTTCGAACAGTTTTTACATATTACAGATGAACGGGTCGTCACGCTGGAACGGCTGCATGACGATCCGAGCCTCCATCGGGTGGATGAGATCGGAGGGGTAAGCAAAGCCTGCGAGGTGATGGCTGGCAAGCTGAAATGGAATCTTCATACTCCGGGTGAATTGCCGGCACTCCTTCTGTCCAGACGGCAATTTGAAGACATCGTACAACACCTGGATGAACTGGAGTTAGATGAAATCCTTTCAGAATTAGCTAAAGTATCGGATGACCAGGAAGGAATCATTGCACTTGCGAAGTGCATGAAAAGCAGCGTATCTCAAGGAGATCTTCGGTTTTATGCCCGACAAGGGGAGAGCTGGGAGAGACAAAGTGCCCAATTTATAAATAATCACCACATGAATTGGTTGATTCGGTCCAGTTCCAGGGAGGACGAGGACTGGTTGATCGCCACCCCGACACCGAGCGAGAAGTTCCAGGAAATGCTCCAACATTGGTTCCAGCATCCTAGCGAACATACCCAGGCAAATAGAAATTAATTGTACTACGTCTTCCGGAATAACCGGATAATTTACAATCATCACTATAAATATGAAAAATAGGCCCCGGATCAGGGGCTTATTTTTTTTATTGAAAATATCGTATATAGTGTGTATATTGTATATATACATTATCGACAAAGTAAACAGTGAAAAGGAAGGTGACTCATGAACATTTTATTGTCCCCTTCTTCGGGTGAGCCGATTTATTTGCAGATTGTCAGACAGATGAGGGGGAGCATCTTGCAAGGAGAGCTTCTCCCTGGAACTCCGCTGCCGTCTATCCGCCAGTTGGCGAAGGATTTGCAAATCAGCGTTATCACGACTAAACGGGCGTACAACGAGCTTGAACAGGAAGGACTCATCGATTCCGTGGTCGGGAAGGGTTCTTTTGTTGCCGGAGGAAACCAGGAATTTATCCGTGAACAGCGGGTACGCATGCTGGAGGATAAAATCAAAGAATTGCTGGAGGAATGTCGCAGCATTCCTGTCAGTGTGGATGAATTAATCGATTGGATCAGATTGCTGGATAATGAAGGGGGTTCTGGGCAATGAATGCAGTAGAGGTAAACGGTTTATCCAAAAGTTACAGCGGCTATAAGATGAACGATATTTCTTTTCCGGTGCCGCGGGGCTATATCACGGGGCTTATTGGGCCTAATGGAGCGGGTAAAAGCACGATCATCAAAGCGATCATGGGCATGGTCGTCCCGGATGAGGGCACGATCACCGTTCTTGGCCAAAATGCGGGAGCCATGGAAGGGATGTATAAACAGGAGATCGGGTACATTTCCGATGAAAATATCTTTTATGAATATATGTCGCTTGAGCAAATGAAACGAATCATCGCTCCTTTTTATACTAAATGGGATGAAGATCTATATCTAAAATATATGGACCTGTTTGAGTTGCCGTCCCGGAAAAAGATCAAGGATTGCTCTAAAGGCATGAAAACCAAATATTCGATCGCTTTGGCTTTGTCTCATCATCCTTCGCTCTTGATCATGGACGAGCCGACGGCCGGCCTGGATCCTGTTTTTCGGCGGGAACTGCTGGACCTGCTGGCGGAATATATTTTGGAGGAGGAAAATACGATTCTTTTCTCGACGCACCTCACGACCGATTTGGACCGGGTTGCCGACTATGTAACATTCGTTAATCGAGGACGTCTCATTTTCTCGGACAATAAAGACGAGGTGCTGGAGAGATATATTATCATCAAAGGCGGGAAAGAATTGCTGGATGGGGACATTCGCAAGGAAATGATCGGCCTTCGTGAGACCGAAGTCGGATTTGAAGGTTTGTCCGGAAATCGTGACCAGGCGAAGACGTTATTCGGGGAGAAAGTGATCTATCAAGCGCCTACTTTGGAAGATATCATGTATTTCACGGCAAAAGGAGGAAAGCAGCATGCCTAAAGTCATTTGCCTAATCCGTAAGGATCTAATACTCATTCAGCGGTATTTATGGCTGATTTTAATTTATGCCTTCGTTTTTTCAGGGTTCATCCAAAGCAATGATTCGACCCTTCTTTATGGATTGCTACCGGGCTTGCTGCTCATTCTGGCGATCGGGTCGGATATGAGACTGCCTCAACAGCAGTTTCTGGTCAGCCTTCCGGTGAAACGGAATTATCTTGTTTTTTCGAAATATGCTTCATCTTTCATTTTTCTGGTACTGGGGATCGCTGTATGTCTCATCATGAACGTGATTACAGATATGGTGGATTATGGGGTGTTAAAAGTGAACGCTCCGCTTGTACTAGGCACTTTCGTATCAATGATGGTATTCATGTCCATTTATTTGCCGCTCTATTATTGGCTTGGGATTAAAGGAGCACAATATCTGAACATCGTGATGATGGTAATTATCATGGTCGGCAACGGGGCAATCTCGTCATTGCTGGGTAGCGAAGATATGTCCCGCTCACTTGAATGGGTCTCCGCTCATGCATGGGCAGCCGGCATTCTTACTGCGAGTGCAACCGCGCTAGTGGTGTTCATATCCTATATGATCTCACTTGCCATTTTTAGGAAAAAAGATTTGTAAGCTTGGCGGGTGATTAAACCGCACCTACTTTTGGGTAATCTTGAGACAGGAACTTACTTAAGTCCTTGAATAACCCATTAATAAACTAGGAGCGTGTGGCATCATGACTGAAAATCAAAGCAACCGTCAGCGGTTTCATGGGAAGACAGCGATCGTAACCGGAGCGGGGTCCGGCATAGGCAAGGCAACGGCGATCAAGCTGGCAAAAGAAGGAGCCAAGGTCGCGCTCTTTGATCTGATGAATGATCGCACCCGTACAACGGAGCACCAGATTAACCATATTTACCGCGGCATTTCCCGTGCCTTCGATGTGGACGTGTCCGATCCGGTTCGGATGGAGGAGGCGGTTCACGAAGTCGCAAAAGCGTTTGGCGGGATCGATATCGTATTCGCTAATGCGGGAATCAACGGTGCCTTGGCTCCGGTGGATGAGATGAGTTTCGAAGATTGGGAAAGAACGCTGCGCATCAACTTGAACGGCACGTTCCTTACCGTGAAATATACCGTACCTTACTTGAAAAAGCAGGGGGGCGGCAGCATCATCATCACCAGCTCGATCAACGGAAACGACCGTTTCGCGGGGTTTGGCATGTCGGCCTACAGCACGACTAAGGCAGGGCAGATCGCATTTACAAAAATGACGGCTCTCGAACTGGCTAAATATAAAATCCGGGTCAATGCAATTTGTCCGGGCGCCATCGCTACGAATATCGATTCCACCTCTGAAATCAGCGAGGAATTGGAAGAAATCATTATTCCGGTGGAATACCCCGAGGGTGCCCAGCCGCTGGCGGACGGGCCGGGGCAACCGGAGAATGTAGCCGATCTGGTGGCGTTTCTGGCTTCCGATGAATCCGTCCATGTGACCGGTGCCAGAATCGTGATCGACGGCGCGGAATCCCTGCTCTAACAGGATGAATTATTAAAAGCCTTCAAACCGATGGATATCGGGTTTGAAGGCTTTTTGACGTTTTATCGATAGGTTGAGAGCTGCTGTAAATGGGCCGGCTTCAAAATAAACGGTTCCCGGGAAACCTGATCTAATGTAAAGCTGGAGATTAATTCGGCGGCAGCGACCGGCACGAACCGGTCGATCAATCCGCTAGCATGGGCCAGCCAGCCGATAACGGCTTCGGGCCGGGTTCCGGCAGCCCGTAAGCTGGAAAGTCCAAGATCGCCGTGGCGCTTGGCCAGCCGGCGGCCGTCTTCGCCGAGTAACAGTGGTGCATGCGCGAACGCCGGCGGCTTATAGCCCAGCGCGGCATAAAGCTCAAGCTGGCGCGGGGTGGAGTCCAAGAGATCGCCGC
>DJTQ01000354.1 GCA_002439285.1 Paenibacillaceae bacterium UBA6304 | reverse complement strand
GTCTTTCCGATTCAAGGGCAAGCACTTTCTGTTCCGCCGATACATCCATATCCCCTGTAAACAAAAATGAGGCCCCCTCCATTTGGAGCAGGAAAACTAGGGATCGATGATTCTGATCCTTTACAAACGGAATGCCGGTAAATACCGGTTCGTCCGGGGGTGACAAGAAGTCAAGCGTTGTAGCTTCGTCCAGTTGTAGCTTCATACCGTCATGAGCCGCATAAACCGGGATCTTCCTGGTATTGGCAGCCTCCATTAACTTCTGCATCGTGACGGATTCAGCAAGACTTCCGTTAAAAATAAGCGCCTCCACCGGAAACTGTTCCACTACTGCCTGTAGGCCGCCGATATGATCCTGATCGCCGTGCGTTAACACGATAGCGTCCAGGCGGTGGATCCCCCTTTTTTTGAGCAGCGGAACGACCGTCTTGGCGCCTACTTCAAAGGGCTCCTTGCGATCGCGCCAGGCATCCCCCGGCTTGCGAAACGATACAGTTCCTCCCCCATCCACCAGAATATTCATGCCGTCCGGCGTAGTAATTAAGGCGCAATCTCCCTGCCCGACGTCGATGAACTGAACGTGTCCGGTTCCTTTTACGTTTACAGGCTGGTAGCCGAGAACCAGCAGCGTTGCAATCCCCGCCAGTAATGCAGCGGATTTTCCCATGTCCCTCCAATGAACTTTGGAATTAGAAGGGGGCCACCGTTTCATCTTGCCTCCCCCATGTGGAAGCAGGGGAACCGTATCATCGGCAGAGGCAAGCGCAGTTGACGCCAGGTGTGCATAGTGTTGCGCTCCCCGGTGTAACAACCAGTGTATAAGCCCGTAAAAAGCCCCGATCCAAAGAAGCGAAGGCGACTTCCAATAAGTCATAAATCCGCTGCGGTCATTCAGCCATTCCGTACTAATAAAGCTTAAGGAATTAATAAGTCGGACCGGATAAGCGATGCCTTGCCCCAGCGGAACCCAAATCCCGCTGATAAGCAGGGCCGCAGTCCCAAGCGGAAGGGCCACCAAGCTGACCAGGGGAACAATCACCATATTCGCTGCAAGGGAGAGCAGGGAAAACTGATTAAAGTAATAAATCGTCACCGGGAACGAGACGAGCTGGGCCGCCACCGTAATGGCTACCGCTCCTCGCAACCGCTGCGGAAGCCAGCGAACATAGGGAGACAACAGCGGCACAAACAGGATCAGCCCCGCTGTCACTGCAAACGAAAGTTGAAAGCTGACATTAAGCAAATAGTAGGGATCCCACAGCAACATGATCAGAGCGGCGGCGGACAGGACGTTGAGTCCGTCCTTTAGCAGCCCCTTCCGCATGAGATATAAGCCGAGCATCGTCATGATCCCCGAACGGATGACCGAGGGCGAGAAGCCGGTCAGCAATACGTAAACGGGGACAAAACCAAGGACGATCAACAGCGAGGTCTCGCGTGTCACCCGGCATAAGCGAAGCAGGGCGAAGAGCAACCCTACATTAATCGCCACATGACTTCCGGAAATCGCCAAAATATGAGTCAACCCCAGATTGGTGAACTGGGCATATTTCTCCGGCTCCAGTTCATCCGCCAGCCCGATGATCAAACCTTTCATATAACCGGCCTGCCACCCGGGAAAAAGTGTGCCTACCCGGTTGCCCAATCCCTCTCTTAAGCTGTCGATCTTACCTAACAAGGCTGCGTAGGTAATGTTCGCCTGTGGTTCAACCGTAATACCGGCAGCTCCCTTTGTCTTTAGAAGCCAGTGAATCCGCTGGTTTCGCAAATAGTTCCGGTAGTCGAAGCCGCCGAAATTCGTTGCGGTTCCCGGGCGTTCCAGAGTTCCTGACATGGACAGCTTCGTCCCCCGTTTCCAGCCTGCTGCTACAGTAAGCTCCTCTTGTGAAGATAAACGAACTTGAACGGCTACCTTTTCCTTGCTTGCATATTCATATTTAAGCTTCAAATCCGTAGGCTTTCCTTGCCGATCTCCCCCTTCCCCCAAAGAAAATCCGCCGAGCTTCATCGTGAAGTCCGCCCGGTCTCCATCCACGTTCACAGTTGAAACGATGGTTCCTTCCACTTGAACTACCTGTTCAGGTTCAGCAAGAACATCCGATTCTGCGGATTCAATGGGTCCTGCGAGTTCAACGGATTGAATTGTCGTTTCGATGCCGCTCACATTTCTTGCATCGTTATATGCCCAATAGGCGGCCCCCAGCGAAAATACGATCCAAAGGATCAGCAAGCGGCTCCAAGAGAGCTTTCTCAATCCGGCAAACAGCGGGGCGATTAGCGTGATTCCGGCCCATAGGAGCCAAAAGGTTTTACCGTGGTATAGACAAGATAGTCCGCTCCCGGTGATCCAGCAGCAGGCTATGACTACCAAGGGTCTGCGTTCCATTAACCGGCCCTCCATTCCACTTCTTAATTAGTGAAGCTTTAACGTTCTTTGCATATACAAAAAGAAAAGAACCCCATCTGCTTCAAGCAGATGAGGTTCTTCCTTCATCCTGAATAGTTATGCACCAATCTCACTTAATTCTCGACTTCCATAACTGTCTCCTGCGGCGGGGCGTAGGCCTCCAAACGTCGGAAAACAATCCCCTTCTGATCCATCATCGCCGTCACTTTTCCCGTATCCTTGGGATACGGGCGATGGAACACGATCTCCGTAATCCCGCTGTTAGCCAGCATATTGGCGCAAGTCCAACATGGCTCATCCGTGACATAGACGCTCGATCCTTCCCGGTCAATGCGGTCTGTAAATAGCAACAAATTTTGTTCCGCATGGATGGTGCGGATGCAGCGCTGTTTTTTGACCATCGTATCCTGTCCGTTTACGACAACAAGCTCGTACTCTTCCGCGATCATGCAGCCGGCTTCGGAACAATCGGGCACTCCCGAAGGGGCGCCGTTATAAGCCGTCCCGAGCAGCTTCTTGCCCTGGACCAGCACCGCACCGACATGCCGCCGGCTGCACCTGGAACGGGTGGATACCATATAGGCGATATCCATGAAATACGTATCCCAGTCTTTTCGTTGATCCGCTCTCATTCCTGCATGTCTCCTCTCTTACAAACCGATATGCGGCTTCATTTTTTCCAGCATTTTATCGCCAATCCCTTTAACATTTGTGAGATCATTTACCGACTTAAACGGACCGTTCGCATTTCGGTAATCGATAATCGCTTGCGCCTTCTTCTCCCCGATCCCCGGGATTTCTTGAAGCTCGGCCGATCCGGCGGCGTTAATACTGATCAGCCCGTTTTGATCCGGTTGCTGAACCGCAGCCTCCGGGACTAAGGCTGCCGGATCATCGGCTATGCCGTTAATTCCGGACAGCGTGCCGGTCCCGGGGATCGCGTTAGCTTCGGGTACATTAGATGTTCCAGCTACCGTTTGACCAGCGCCGTTCTCCGCTTTCTGTTCAGCAACGCTTCCGTTCCCGGACTGCGATGTCACGCTCTGACTATTGCCTTCGCCGGTTGCCTGCTTTACCGGTTCGACTTGGCCGCCGGTTGCGTTATCGTCCTTCTCGGACATGGCCGAGGCGACGCTTTCGTTCACCGGAACCCACCCTTCGATTCCGGAAGGGCGATCCCCGCCGACCGCCAGCAGCATTAACCCCGCTCCGATCACCGCAGATACGACCGATAAGATGACATGCTCTTTTTTCAACCTGAACCCCCCTATCTTAAAAGAATCTGATCCGTATAGGTCATGAAGATCCATTCAAGATGCATACATATATAAATAGGTTGTTCAACAACCAGGTTACGCACGGAAGGGGGAACCGGGATGAAAGTTGCTTTCATCGGAACAGGATCGATGGGAAGCTTGTTAATTGAAGCTTTCCTGCGTTCCGGTGCGTTGCACCCGCATTACATCTATGCCAGCAATCGTTCCACACAAAAGGCGGAGGCGCTGGCCAACAGGCATCCGGGACTTCGCGCTACCGGCAACAATGCCGAAGCCGCGAACGGGAGCCAAATCGTATTTCTATGCGTGAAGCCGCTTGATTATCCGGCCGTCATCGAGGAACTTTCCGGGGTTCTGGATGAGCGGCAAATTGTCGTGTCCATAACCAGCCCTGTGCAAATCAGTATGCTGGAGGAGCGGATTCCATCCAAAATTGCCAAAATCATTCCCAGCATTACGCACTCGGCGCTTTCCGGGGCTTCGTTATGCATCTACGGGGACCGGATTCTGCCGGAGGATCGACTCCTGTTGGAGCAGCTTATGTCCTCCATCAGCATCCCGGTTGCGATTCGGGAGTCGGAGACCCGTATTGCATCCGATATCGCCAGCTGCGGCCCGGCGTTTATCTCCTTCATTCTGCAGCAGTGGGCGGAAGCGGCCTCGCGGCTGACCGGAATCGGTCGAGCCGAAGCGATCCGGCTAGGCGCCGAAATGCTTCACGGCACCGGTAAACTGCTGACCGAAGGAGGCTTCACACCGGAACAATTACAGCGTCGTGTAGCCGTGCCCGGCGGAGTAACCGCCGAAGGCATCGCCGTGCTGCAAAGCGGCCTTGAGCATGTCTTTACCGGATTGATTGAAACAACGCACCGGAAATACGACGAAGATCTAGGCAAGCTGGATCATCTCTTCAGCCTGCAGCCGGTCCCCGGTACGGACCCCGGAGAACCTAATTAACCAACGACGATATTTACCAGTTTTCCGGGAACAGCGATCACTTTGCGGATCGTTTTTCCTTCCACTGCTTGTTTCACGTTCGGAAGGCTCATGCTATGCTCTTGCATCGCCGCCTGATCCAGGTCCTTGGAGATCTTCGTCCGGTCGACGATTTTGCCGTTGACCTGGACGACGATTTCAACTTCCGCATCCACCGTCCACGCTTCATCAAATACAGGCCAAGGCTCATACGATACGGTATCCTTGTGGCCCAGCTTCTCCCACAACTCTTCCGCCAAATGCGGAGCCAGCGGAGACAACATCTGAACAAAGTGCTTGGCAGCCGCTTTCGGAACGGCGTCGGTTTTGTAAGCTTCGTTAATGAAGATCATCAGTTGGCTGATCGCAGTGTTGAAACGCAAGGCATCAAAATCCTCGGTCACCTTTTTGATCGTTTTGTGCCATGTCCGTTTGAATTCGTCGCTTCCGTCTCCATCCACGATTTTTGAGTTCAATCGGCCGTCTTCGGCTACGAACAAACGCCAGATCCGGGATAAGAAGCGGTGCGTTCCTTCCACGCCGTTCGCATTCCAAGGCTTCGTAGCTTCCAGTGGTCCCATAAACATTTCATACATCCGTAAAGTATCCGCACCGAATTCATTCACGATTTCGTCCGGGTTGATAACATTGCCGCGGGATTTACTCATTTTCTCGTTATTCGTCCCGAGAATCATTCCTTGGTTAACCAGCTTGTGAAACGGCTCTTTGGTCGATACTACGCCCAGATCGTAAAGCACTTTGTGCCAGAAACGGGCGTACAGCAAGTGAAGCACCGCATGCTCGGCACCGCCGATATAAAGATCGACCGGCAGCCATTCCTGCTGCTTCTCTTTGGAGCACAGTTCCTTATCGTTATGCGGATCGATGTACCGCAGATAGTACCAGCAGCTTCCCGCCCATTGCGGCATGGTGTTCGTTTCCCGGCGAGCCGGCAGCCCGGTTTCCGGATCGGTCGTGTTGACCCATTCCGTCACGTTCGCCAGTGGCGATTCGCCCGTACCGGACGGCTTGATCGCGTCCACATCAGGCAACAGCAGCGGAAGCTGATCCTCAGGCACAGGCTTCATCGTGCCGTCTTCCAGGTGCAAAATCGGAATCGGTTCGCCCCAATAGCGTTGGCGGCTGAACAGCCAATCACGCAGACGGTAGGTTATCTTGCCTTGACCTTTGCCGCTTTCTTCCAACCAGGCGATCATTTTCTTAATCGCTTCTTCGTTGCGCAGGCCGTTAAGGAAATCGGAATTGACATGCGCTCCGTCTCCGGCATAAGCTTCCTTGGCAATATCGCCGCCCTCAACCACTTCAATGATCGGAAGGTCAAACTGCTTCGCGAACTCATAGTCACGCTCATCATGACCCGGTACGGCCATAATCGCGCCCGTACCGTAACCGGCAAGCACATAATCCGCGATCCAGATCGGCAGCTTCGCGCCGTTTACCGGATTCACCGCATAAGCGCCCGTGAACACGCCGGTCTTTTCTTTGGCCAGATCCGTGCGTTCCAAATCGCTCTTGCGTGCAGCCTGATCTTGATAGGCCTTGATCGCATCGCTTTGAGCCGCCGTAGTAATCTGCGCCACAAGCTCATGCTCCGGTGCTAGTACCGCGTAGCTAGCTCCGAACAGCGTGTCGGGACGGGTTGTGAATACGGTCAGCGATTCTTTATGGCCTTCAATGGCGAATACGACTTCCGCACCTTCGGATTTGCCGATCCAGTTGCGCTGCAT